>JAQBNQ010000593.1 GCA_028288545.1 Bacteroidota bacterium | reverse complement strand
AACCAGCAGCGCAATCTTTCCTTTAAAACCGATGTGTTTGAAGTTTCATCCATGATCGAATTCAATTTCTTTAAATACGATAAGGAAAGTAAGAAGCATTGGTTTACCCCTTATATTGCTACGGGCGCGGCTATTTTCTTCTTTAATCCAAAGGCAGAGTATAAGGGCAAGTGGTATTACCTGCAGCCACTGGGTACAGAAGGCCAGAACGACCCTAGCTATTCCGGAGTAAAAAAATACAGGCTTTTCAGCTTTGCCATACCATTTGTGGGCGGCTTTAAATTCAGCTTTGCCAGGTACTGGAACATTGCTATTGAAGCAGGGTTGCGTCAAACCTTTACCAAATATCTTGATGATGTAAGCGGCAAGTATCCGAGTTATCCTTCGCTTCCGGGCGGCAGCAGCGGTATTGCGGCGGCTTTATCTGACAGGTCTGCCGAAAACGGTGGTGAAAAAGTAGGCAAGGCCGGATATCAGCGTGGAGACGGCAGCCTTGACAAATACCTTTTTGGCGGAATTACGCTGTCTTATACTATTATGAAGCAGCGTTGCCCAACGGTTAGTGGGCCAAATACCTACAGGTAAAATTTCGGATTGGCGAATTTCGAATTTCGGATTTCGGATTTGTCTGAATTTCTCTGTATCGGGGCGCATTCCACATTCGAAATCCGCATTCCGAAATCGGAAATCCCCTCTGTGGACTATTTTTCTATCTTTGCCCGCCTTTGGAAAAATAAAAATTTAAAACAACGTTTAATCGTTTCTGAGTGTGAGCCTTAAAGAGCAAATTGACCTTACAAAACTGCCCAAACACATAGCCATAATAATGGATGGTAATGGGCGTTGGGCAAGGCAACAGGGTAGGAACAGGATTTTTGGACATACCAATGGAGTAAAGTGCGTAAAGACTACTTCGGAGGCTTGTACGGAACTTGGTGTAAGGTATTTAACACTTTACGCCTTTTCGACGGAAAACTGGTATCGTCCGGCGGCAGAAGTATCGGGATTAATGCTGCTGTTGTTAAAAACGATTAAAGCAGAACTGAAAACGCTTTTGAAAAATGATATTCGCCTCCGGGTAATTGGCGATATGAGTGTTTTACCTAAAGGAGTGGTTAAAGAATTGAATGAAGCAGTGGCAAATACCGCCAACAATAAAAGGATGGACCTGATACTGGCTTTAAGCTATAGCGGTAAACAGGAAATAACCAACGCGGTAAAGAAAATTGTTGCGCAGGTTAAGGAAGGAAAAGTAGAAGAGAAGGATATTAATGAAGATCTGATCACTAATAATTTGTACACGGCAGGTATTCCGGACCCTGAGTTGCTGATAAGAACAAGCGGGGAACAGAGAGTAAGCAATTTTTTACTTTGGCAATTAGCCTACGCCGAGTACTATTTTACGGATGTGTTTTGGCCTGATTTTAAACAAGAAGAATTGTACAAAGCGATCGTAGAATATCAAAATCGGGAACGCAGGTTTGGAAAAACAAGTGAACAGCTGGTAACTAAATGACAATTACACTGAAACAGATTCTTCTCATTACTGCTCTTTTCGTTTCGTCCTATATTTTCGGGCAAGGCACAGATACGCTGCCGGTTTTCGATTACTCTAAAGGTGAAGGATACGAAATTGGTGGGGTGCGTGTTGAAGGCGCTAAGTTTCTTGATGCAAAAATTCTTACAACCCTCTCTGGCCTTGCCAAAGGCGATAAGGTTAAAATTCCGGGTGAGCAAATCCCCAAAGCAATAAAAGCCCTTTGGAGACAAAGACTGTTTACCAATGTATCTATCGTTGCAGAAAAAATTGAAGGCGGAAAAATTTACCTGGTTATTCATGTGCAGGAGCGTCCGCGTATTTCCAAGTACTCTATTAAAGGCATCAAAAACAGTGATGCGGATGAAATAAAAAAGAAAATTGATTTAAGGGCCGGCAATATTTTTACTGAAAATATGCGCAGCCTTACCATCAATACCATCAAAAACTATTACATCGATAAGGGGTTTCACTCCGTAAAGGTTTTTATCAGGGAAGATCGCGATACGGTAATGACCAACAGTGTTATCATTAGAATATCGGTTGAAAAGGGACCTAAAGTAAAGATAGACCAGATCAATTTTTATGGCAACCAGGCTTTCCCGGCTTCGAAGTTGAGGAACCAGATGAAGGAAACACACGAAAAGCCCCAGTTTGATGTAAGCCAGTTTTTACACTTCAGAAAAAACCTTCAGGCAGATTCTACACCAGTGCATTGGTACGATGTGCCGGGTAATCTCTCTCCATCTTTATTATGGAAATACTGGCAGCGTCATACACACGTTAACCTTAATATTTTCAGGTCATCTAAATTTAAAAGGGATGATTACGAAGATGATAAGAATAAGGTGCAGGAGTTTTACGCAAACCATGGTTACAGGGATGCTCACATAACTTCCGATACCGTTTACCTGGAAGATGATAAAAACATGCGCATTGATATTCATGTTAATGAGGGCAGAAAATATTATTTCCGTAATATCTATTTTAACGGAAACACCAAATACCCTGATTCGATATTAGCGCGTATAGTAAACATTAAGCGTGGTGAAGTTTACAGCCAAAAAATACTGGACGAAAAAATATTTATGAACCCAAATGGCGGCGATGTTA
>JAQBNQ010000544.1 GCA_028288545.1 Bacteroidota bacterium | reverse complement strand
TACCAGCCGTTATTGATGCAGCGGCCCTGCGCTTACGGCCGATATTAATGACCAGTCTTGCTACAGTGCTTGGCGCGGCTCCTATTGCATTTGCACTGGGCTCTGGTGCTCAAAGCCGTGTTCCGTTGGGTATAGTTATTATAGGTGGACTTTTATTCTCGCTGGTGTTAACGCTTTATGTTATTCCGGCTATGTATTCGTATATGTCAAGAACTCAAAAGAAAAATGTTGCGTAAAGAATTTCGGTTAAAATCGTTTGGTGGATTTATACGCAACTGTTTTGCTGTTGCATTGCTTGTGCTTGCCTTTAGTTCAAACTCAGTAGGCCAGGAAGTATTGACTATTGATTCGGCCATCGGTCTGGCCTTGCAAAACAATT
Organism: Bacteroidota bacterium; assembly: GCA_028288545.1. GTDB lineage: Bacteria > Bacteroidota > Bacteroidia > Chitinophagales > LD1 > Bog-950. The sequence goes on along the minus strand of JAQBNQ010000544.1, from coordinate 7,391 downwards.
ACGACATATTGCTGGCTAAAAACGATGCTGAAATTGCAAAGCTTGCGAACACGCCCGGCAATGCCGGTATGTTACCGAAAATAAGCGCCACCCTCACCGATAATTTTTCGCTTACCAACCTCAATCAAAAATTATCCACCGGCACTGAAACGAATAAAAGCAATGTTACAGGCAACACTATAAACCCCTCCTTAAACATTAGCTGGACCTTATTTGACGGCCTTAAAATGTTTGCTACCAAAGGCAAGCTTAAACGGCTTCAACAAATAAGCGAGTTAAACGTAAAGGACACTTTGCAAACCATGATAGCGCAGGTGATTGAGGCGTATTATGATGTGGTTAGTGCCCAACAGCAATTGCGTTCCATCAACGAAGCAATCGCGCTGTTTGAAGAAACCGCCAAACTTGCTCAAAAACAATTTGAAGTAGGTATGTCGTCCAAGGTGGTGTTGCTACAGGCTAAAGTAGATTTGAATGCAAACAAAAGCGCAGCCCTTACCCAGCGCAAGTTGATCAACCAGAAAAAGGCAATACTCAACCTGCTGTTGGTTCGTCCCGCCGACCTGGACTTTACAACGCTTGACACCATTGAATTTAACGCCGACCCAAAATTGCTGGCACCTAATGAAATTGATGCAAAGAATTTTCAAACGCAGGTAGCCGCTAAGAATATTGAGGTGGCTAAGTTTGTAAAGAAGGAGGCCTACTCACAAATGCTGCCTTACCTTATTTTGGGAGGAGCAACTTCTAATCTTGGCTATGGTTTTGCAAGAACCGAAAACTCAGCCGGTTTTTCGCTTTACAACCAGACCTATGGCCCTTCTATCGGGTTTACATTAGGTATTCCCATATTTAACGGGTTGGTTTATTTGAACCAAACAAAGGCAGCCAGCATTTCGATATTGAACAGCCAGTATAAGTTTCAGAAAATAAGTATGCTTAATAAGCTGAACTATTACAATGCACTTAAAGATTTTGAAACCGCGAAAGAGGCATTGAAGCTTGAAGAAGATAATATCATACTGGCTAAGGAGAATTCCTTCATAGCCTTCGAAAGATTTCGTCTGGTTCAGTCTACCGCTATTGAATTGCGCCAGGCCCAGCAGAGCTATGTAGATGCCATGACCCGGTTGGTTACAGCCCGTTTTAACGCTAAGACCGCCGAAACCGAACTGTTGCGAATACAAGGCGACCTGGTAAAATAATCCCCGTTTTTAATCCTAATAAAAATTTAACGGATTAAACGACAAGGACATTTGCAAGTCAAACCCCCTATATCCCATGCACATTTAAGGGTTGGATTGTTTTTTATTTCCGGCTGCTTTTTAAACAGCCAGGGAATGGAACAGAAATTGAGGCTGAAAAGACGGTTAACCCTGTAAAAACGGCGTTTGACCTATATAATAGGGGTAGTTAAAATAAATGGGATTTACATTCGTTATGCGCATAGTGGAGAGTTGTGCTAATGGCCGGTTATGAAACTAAAGAGTTCGACTATTTTATGCGCGTTTTTATCTTGTCTATTGGGCACAACCGCGTTCGGCCAGGTTACGAGGATTTCCGGCAGAATTATTGATGGCAGTAATAAACAACCTATAGAGTTTGCCAGCATTCGTTTCAGCAACTCCAACAATGGAAATATAACTGACTCACTGGGCCGGTTTGCCATTTTTTCCAACAAGCCGGAAGCGGGTATAGAGATCTCTGCACTGGGTTATAAAACACGCAAAATTGCGGTTGCCTCTATCAAAAATCAAAGCGACTTTTTGGTGGAAATGAGTGTTACGGCAATTGATGTAAAAGAAGTGCTGGTAAAACCTGCTAAGCGCAAAAAAAGGGAGATTGATACCGCAGCGCTTTATCTGCTAAAGCAGGTACAGGAACATAAAGACGAAAACAATTCGAAGGGCATTCCCAATTACCATTTTTACGAAAGCACTAAACTGGTTATGTCCTTACTTAATGTGCCGGATAAGTTTGCTGATAGCAAAGCAATACGTCCCTTCAGATTTTTCCTGGACGCGCCTGATACTACCGAGAATGGCAGAAAGTATAATCCGCTCTTGTTGCAGGAAGAATACAACGAAACCTATCACCGGGCTTCGCCAAAGTTGAACCGGAAAGTGATCTATTATCGAAAAATTTCGGGGCTCAAGAAAAATTTCTTTGCCAACCTGGTAGCTAACCAGTTTGTGGTTATTGATATTTACGAGAACGTGTATATCATTGCCGGTAAGTCTTTCCCCGCACCATTTTCTCCGGGCGCACGATTAACATATGCTTTTCACATTATTGATACCACCCGCAATGGCAACGATGTTTTGTACAAAATAAATTACGTTGCAAAAAACAGCGCTGATGTTGCCTTAAAAGGTTATGCAATTATTGACTCTGCCACCTGGGGTATAAAGGCCATCAGTTTTAAGCCAAATGAAAATTCGAACATTAATTTTTTGACGGATTATTCGATAACGCAGAGCTTCGAAAGGTTTGAAGGCCACTGGCTGTTAACCGGCGAAACTCTTGCGGCAGTGGGCAACCTGCTTGAAAAGCAAAAGAAACTTTCGGTGTATATCACCAAGCAAACAGCCCGCGATTCTATTAAGGCCAATTACCCAATACCCGACTCTGTTCAAAGGGCAAAGGAAGACCTGATAGTAAAAGGCGCGTTCAAAAAACCACGTTCGTTTATTGACTCGGTGCGTATCGTTCCGCTGGATAAAGCTGAGCAACATATCTATGCTGCCTTTGATACAGCCAGGACAGTTCCTGCCTATAAGCGTTTAAAGTGGGTGGCCAATCTTTTAATATTCGGCAATGTAAAAGCGGGGCCACTTGAATTTGGAAGATTAGACCAGGTAGTGAGTCAAAATGCTGTTGAAGGCTATCGTGTAAAACTGGGGATAAGGACCAATGAATTGATGAGCGACAAGTTTTGGTTATACTCACATGCAGCTTATGGCTTTACCGATAAGAAATGGAAATACGAGGTAGATGCGCGGTTCATATTACCCGGCAAATACAACCGTTGGCACTCGCTGGCCCTGTTAAATAAAAACGACATGGTATTACTGGGCCAGGAAAATACCCTGCTTCCTTTCGATAATATATTGACCATACTTTCTCCTAATCATTTAAACCGGGTATTGCACACAAGTCTGCATGGCATTACGTATGAGGGTGATTGGTTTAAAGGCCTGTCAAGCGTTATGAAATTTACGCGTTCGCAGTTTTATTCCGAACCAGGCCAATATACTTTTCAATATACCGACAACAACGGAGTGCTCACTAATATCCATCGTTTTGGAACCACGGAACTGAGCACCAATCTCAGGTACTCCAAAACCGACCAGTACACCGAAAGCTATGGCTCCCGGTATTTCATCTCATCGAAACAGCCGAATTTTACTTTCACGTATTCGCTGGGCTTTAAGAGTCCGATAGGAGGGGATTACACATACCATAAATTCGAATTTCAGTTTAAACATGTTTGGCAGGTGCCCATCCTGGGATACGCCTATATAAATCTTAAAGCAGGCTATATGCTGGGCCAGGTTCCGTACACAGCCGCCTTTACTTCATCCAGCAACATCAGCTTTTTTAAGGACGAATCCAGTTTTCAGCTTACCAAACCCTTTGAATTTGTAAACGACCGGTACCTTATGTTTTGGTACGAGCATCACTTTGAAGGACTATTGTTCAACCAAATACCTTATATCAAAAAGCTAAAGTTGCGCGAGTTTGTTTCGGTAAAGGCGCTGTGGGGCGATTACTCAAAAAGTAACCAGGCATTGGTGGGAATATTACCCGAAACACATGTAGCTGCTCCTGTTCCATATATTGAGGTAGGTGCCGGCATTGAAAATATTCTGAAAATATTTCAGCTTAACTTTTTCTGGAGGGCCACTTATCGTGACGTTGGTGCAGCAAACTTTGGTGTAAAACTAGGTATAAGGCCAAGCTTTTAATTTATTAGAAGCCGTTTTAGTAAACCAGCCGCAATTTTATAGATTGCGAAAAATTTACCTCTGACTACAGCGTTGCGTATATTATTAAAAATACCTGGCCTGATTGCACTTTGTGTATTCGTGCAAACGGTCGGGGCTCAACAAACTCCTAATACTCAATCTACCGACTCAGTTGCAACTGACCCTAACAATAAGGTAGACGCCGTTGATGTAGCAAGATATGTACTGCGTAAGATGTTTAAGAAGCCCGATCTTTTTGAAAGAAAAAAGGAAAATTTAAACGGCCCATTTGTTTCTACTATACCTTACCCCGGGTACTCCATAGCTACCGGTGTTGCCGCAGTGTTGCCGATCAACGTTTCGTTTTATACTAATCAAAAGGATAAGGGAGAGTTGTCTTTTTTCAATAGCAATTTTCAATACAACCAGATCATTGCGCTTTCAATTTCCAATTTGTTTTTTGGACACGATAAATGGGAACTTATTGGCGATTACCGGTATTACAATTTCCCGACTTATACCTTTGGGCTTGGCAGTTTAAAAACCACCCTTGGCGACCAGGATAAAATAAATTATTCGCAGTTGAGGATATACCAGGTTTTAATGCGCTCCATGGCAGATCACCTGGCTATCGGCGTTGGTTATCATCTGGATCACCATTGGCACATTGATGATTTTGACGCCGGGCATGGAATTTCAACAGATTTTCAGCGATACGGATTAACTAAGACCAGTTTGTCCTCGGGCCTTTCAGCCAACCTGCTATACGATGGTCGCGATAATCCTAATAACCCCTTTGGGGGATTCTATTTTTACCTGCAGTTTAGGGGCAACCCAAAAGGGCTGGCCAATAGCAATAATTGGAATTCGCTGATAATTGATTGCCGTAAGTACGTGAGGCTTCCCACAAAGTGGTACACGGAGTTTGCCTTTTGGGCGTATTTATGGTACACCATTAATGGCACTCCGCCGTATCTCGACCTGCCCGCCACAGGTTGGGACATGTTCAATAACAGCGGCAGAGGTTATGCTTTGGGAAGATTCAGGGGCTTAAATATGATCTACCTTGAAACCGAATTCAGGTTTGGAATACTGCGTAATGGCCTGTTGGGCGGGGTAGTGTTTGCGAATATTGAATCATTTTCGGAATGGCCTGAAAACAATTTTGTTGGGGTACAGCCTGGTTTTGGTATCGGCCTAAGGGTAAAACTTAATAAACGGACCAACACCAATTCGGCTATAGATTACGGTTTTGGCACGGGAGGTTCGAAAGGCTTTGCGTTTAACTTTAACGAGGTATTTTAAACCTTACCGATTGAAAACATGAAGTCACCGCTATTTATATTTGATTTACGGCATTCTTAACCTGCCTGGGTCAGAATTGAGTACCTTTGAACTATCACCCACAAAACAAGCAAACCCATATTGCTGTTTTATTAGTTCAATGGTTATTGTTTAATGCACTTGTATATATGGGGTACCTTGTTTCTTTATTTGTTTTAAAAAGATCTTTTTTCAAAAAGGGACGCTTTAGTGTAGCCAGGCACCTGCTTTTAGTTGCTGCTTTTATCCTGAGCCTCTCAATGCCCGCCAACGCGCAAAATGGTGATAGCACAGGTTCAACCCCCTCCCTATCACTTAAGCAGTGCATTGATTATGCGCTTCAAAATCAGCCAACTTTAAAACAGGCTATCATCAGTAAAGCCATTACCCGGAACAATAACGGCATTAATATATCAGGCTGGCTGCCACAGGTGGGGGTAACAGGAACTTTTGTCCATTATAACCAGCTACCAACCACATTTGTAACCAACACAGCCGATTCCAGCGGTACCAGGATTGCACAACGCTCTGGCATTGTAAATACATTTATTCCTTCCTTAACAGTAAGCCAGGAAATTTTCAGCCCTAATCTTTTATACGCCGCTACCAGTGCACACTTATTTGTAAAAGAAGCGGAGCAGGCTATTGATAGCACCAAAATAAATATTGTTTCTGCCGTCAGTAAATCCTTCTACAACCTTTTGTTTACCCTGCAGCAAATTGATGTTTTAAAAGAAGATACTGTAAGGCTTAATAAAAATATGATGGATGCCTATCATCAGTACGTTGGTGGTATTGTAGATGAAACCGATTATGACGAGGCAACTATTTCTTTAAATAACTCCAAAGCTCAACTGAGGCAATCTATCGAAAATGTAGTGCCGCAATACGCTGTGCTAAAACAATTAATGGGCTATCCGCCGCAAAGCCAGTTTAATGTTAGTTACGATACTGCCCAAATGGTAAGGGACATTGCAATTGATACCACCCTGCAACTGCAATACGAAAAGCGGATAGAGTACCAACAGCTTTTAACGGTGCAAAAGATACAGCACAAAGTATTGAACTATAACCGCCTTTCGTTTCTGCCCAGCCTAAACCTGTATTACAATTATAATTACGAATTTGAAAGCAACAGTTTACCGGCTCTTTTCAATACTGCCTATCCTTATTCGCTGGTGGGCCTTGCTATTAATCTCCCAATATTTACCGGGTTTTCGCGCATAGAAAATATAAGGAAGGCCAAATTACAGGAACAATTTCTTGGTTTGACGGAGGTTAATCTGAAAGCGCAGATATACACCGAATACACAACGGCTTTAGCCAACTACCGGAGCAATTTGAATGATCTAAACTCTTTGCAGCAAAACGTAGGGCTGGCCCGCAAAGTTTATTATGTAGTTGGGCTGCAGTATAAACAAGGGCTGGTGCCATACCTGAATGTTATTACGGCCGAGTCGAACCTGATAAGTTCGCAAATTGGGTATCTGAATGCTTTGCTACAGGTATTATCGAGCAAAATTGACCTGGAAAAATCGATGGGGGTTATTCAGTACTGATCGTTAATGAATTAAATAAATCGTCTCTATGAATAGAGTAGTATTCGGATTGGTAGTTTTGATTTTTGCCGGACTTTCCTCGTGCAAACCGAAGGTAGTTCCACCAACGCCACCGGTGCCTGTTAACCTGGTAAAGGCAACAGCGCAGCGCGTTTTGTACTACGATAAATACCCCGCTACCACCCAGGCACTAAGCCAGGTAAATATTCTGCCGCAGGTGCAAGGATATATTACCGGTATATTTTTTACTGAAGGCAGCATTGTAAAAAAGGGGCAGGTATTGTATGAAATTGATAAGAGACTATACCAGAGCGCGTATGATGCTGCTGTATCCAATCTTAAGGTAACGCAGGGCACATTGGAACAGGCGCAACAGGATGCAGATCGCTATACCTATCTGAACAGCCAGAATGCGGTTGCCAAACAACTATATGACCACGCCATTATTACTTTGCAAAATGCGAAGAACCAGGTGCAGTCAAGCGAAGAGGCGGTAAAGACCGCCAAAACCAATTTGAGCTACTCTGTTATTACGGCTCCA
>JAQBNQ010000529.1 GCA_028288545.1 Bacteroidota bacterium | reverse complement strand
TATGCTAAGGCAAAAACTTCTGATGGCAAAAGCGATTCGCAAAAGGCAGTTGACCTGTATTATGCAGTGCGTGATGAGATTCTTTACGATCCTCACCATATCATTCTGGAGCCGGAAGCCATTTCAGCCAGCCTTACCCTAAAGCGTGGAAGAGGCTATTGTGTGGAGAAGTCTTTGCTGCTGGCTGCCGTAGGCCGGGCGCAGGGAATCCCCTCCAGGCTTGGGTTTTCGATAGTACGCAACCACTTAAGCACCCCTAAGTTTATTGAAATGCTCCGTTCTGATAAGTTCGTTTTTCATGGCTATAACGAATTTTGGCTGGAAGGTAAATGGGTTAAATGTACCCCGGCCTTCAATAAATCATTGTGCGAAAAATTTGGCGTTGAGCCGCTTGAGTTTGACGGAGTGCATGATGCTATTTTTCATGAATATGCCGGGGGCAAAAAATACATGGAATACCTGCACGAATACGGACAATTTGATGATCTTCCCTATGAACTTTTTGTTGCCGAGTTAAAAGTGCACTACCCGCACCTGTTTGAAGAGGGCAACATCGCCAACATGAAATTTCAGTAGGGGCAATCCCACGTGATTGCCCTGTATTGCTGAATGCCAAACGTTCCAGTTGTGTACGGCATTTAAGCCCTCCCTTTTGGGAAGAGTTTAGGAGGGGCCGCAATTGTTGATTAATTCCGCATAAATTTTTGCCTTTAAGTTTCCGCGCTGTGCTATTTTCGCACCGAAATTTCCCGTTGGGAGTAAACTTAAAATGACACAAGCACAGGCAACCATGAATCAACTTTCAGACCGCATCAATCACATGCAGGAATCGGCTACCATCAAAATGTCGAAGATGAGCCGCGAACTTAAAGCCCAGGGCCACGATATTATTGATCTTAGCCTTGGTGAACCCGATTTTGATACCCCACAGTATATAAAAGATGCCGCCAAAGTTGCTATTGATAAGGGTTACACAAAATACACCCCGGTGCCGGGCTATCCTGAACTCCGTAAAGCCATTTCAGCCAAATTTAAGCGCGATAACAATCTCGATTATTCAACCGATCAGATAGTAGTTTCTACCGGTGCCAAGCAAAGCATTGCCAATGTGGTACTTAGTTTAATAAATCCCGGCGACGAGGTTTTGCTACCTGCCCCTTACTGGGTAAGCTACGCCGCCATTGCCGAATTAGCAGAGGGAAAATGCGTTGAGATAACTTCTACTATTGATACAGACTTTAAAGTTACTGCTGCTCAACTGGAGAAACACATTACTCCTAAAACCAAACTCATTATTTTCTCTTCACCATGTAATCCAACAGGTTCGGTTTATAGTCATGCCGAATTGGAGGCGATAGCAGGAGTGTTGAAAAGAAACCCAAACGTTTTTGTTTTGTGTGATGAAATTTACGAGTACATCAATTACACAGGCCATAGGCACACTAGCCTGGCTGAGTTTACAGAAATAAAAGAACAGGTAATTACCGTTAACGGATTTAGTAAAGGCTTTGCTATGACCGGCTGGCGTTTAGGCTACATTGGCGCTCCGCTATGGATTGCCAAAGCCTGCGACAAGATGCAAGGACAGTTTACTTCTGGCACATGCTCCATTGCACAAAAAGCAGGAGAAGCGGCCTTAACATCAGACCTTGCCCCTACCTACAAAATGGTAGAGCAATTCAAAAAGAGAAGAGACCTTGTATACGGTTTACTGAAAGAAATACCAGGAGTAAAAGTGAATCTGCCTGAAGGAGCATTTTACTTCTTTCCTGATGTTAGCTCTTACTTTGGCAAAAGCTACAACGGTAAAACCTTAAATACACCAGAGGATATTTCTCTTTACCTGCTTAGCGAAGCAAACGTTGCTGCAGTTAGCGGAGAGTCTTTCGGAGATAAGAATTGCATCCGCATATCCTACGCAACCAGCGAAGAAAAACTCCGCGAAGCCTGCAAAAGATTGAGAGACGCATTTGCTAAATTGGCCTGATTTTAAAAGTGATCCCGGGTATTAGGTAACTCTGATTATCACGTTGTCACATTATCACATTATCACATTAATAGCCCATGTCTGCTAAACCGGATTTCTCTGAATTAAATGTCCTTATCATCGGGGATGTAATGGTTGACTTTTACCTGTTTGGCGAAGTAAACCGCATATCGCCCGAAGCACCGGTTCCGGTAGTGGAAATTATGAGCAAGGAATACCGCGCAGGTGGAGCTGCCAATGTTGCCCTCAACATTCTGCAACTGGGGGCCAAGCCTATACTACTATCCATGATTGGAAGAGATAATACCGGCAATATTCTTATAAAACTGTTGAAGGAACTAGGCGTTCGCAGTAACCACGTAATACAGCATAAAGCCAGAACAACTACCCTTAAGACCAGAGTTTTTGATGAAGACAAACAGGTAGTTCGTTTTGATGAGGAAGAAGTGGATGACCTTGAAACCACACAGGAAAACCTGATGATAAAAGAGTTCAGGAAGATATTGACTAACGATAAAGTAGATATGATAATCCTGCAGGATTATAACAAGGGAGTGCTTACCAAATACTTTATCAAGCAGGTATTACTCCTGGCTACAAAAAACGGAATCCCCGTTTCGGTTGACCCTAAGGAGAGAAACTTTTTTGAATACCAGAACGTTGACTTGTTTAAGCCAAACCTTCGCGAATTTTCTGAAGCTATCGGGTATCGCATCAATCCCAAGAGTTACGAAAGCCTAAAGAGCGGTGCAGAAGAATTACGCCGCAAAAACCGGTTTAAAAACCTGATGGTTACTTTGGGCAGCAACGGCATTTTCTGCTTTACCAAGGAAGGGAATTCATTTATTGTTCCGGGTAAGGCTATCAAAGCCGCTGATGTTTCAGGGGCCGGAGATACAGTAATAAGTATAGCGACTCTTGCTTTTATCAAAAAGTATGGAATGAAGGAAATTGCCCAATTTGCCAATAAAGGTGCAGCAGCAGTTTGTAAAAAAGTTGGCGTTTCGCCTATTACCCTGAAGGAGTTGAGATAGATTTCGTGTAAAAATCCGCCTGTTATGCAAAACGAAACTCAAAAAATATTTGCATTACGCCTTCGCAGCGGTGATGATCTGAAATTATCCATCATTGATTTTGTTAAGCAGAATAAGTTAAAGGCCGGCTATATCATTACCTGTGTTGGCAGTTTGCAAAAGGCAAATTTACGCCTGGCTAATAAAAACGAGGCAACTGCTTTTAAAGGAAAGTTCGAGATCATTTCCCTGGTTGGAACGCTCTCGCCCGGCGGCGTTCATTTGCATTTAGGCATTGCACACTCAAACGGAAAATCCATCGGCGGTCATTTAATGGACGGTTGTATCATCTACACAACTGCCGAAATTGTAATTGGTGAAGCACTTCAACTACAATTTGCGCGAAACAAAGATGCCAACACCGGTTACAGGGAACTTGTTGTAAAAGGCAGGGAATGATAACTCTCCCAACACAAGTAGTTACACATTTTGCAAACTGGTTTAAAATACTCAACGCAAAACCGGTAGGTGGGGGCTGCATTAATGATTGCTACCACCTCGAAACCTCAAGCGGACATTTTTTTCTCAAGTTAAATAGCGCAGCCGCTTTTCCCGGTATGTTCGAATCAGAGTTTCAGGGATTAAACCTCCTGGCCTCTGCTAAAGCGCTTAAAATCCCGGCCACATTTGAAACCGGCGAAATTGATGGACTTGCTTTTTTACTGATGGAATTTATACAGAAAGGACCTGCTAAGAAAAATTCGATGTTGGTTTTTGGACAAAGACTTGCTGCGCTCCACACTAAAACAGAAGCGCATTTTGGCCTCGATCACGATAATTATCTCGGCTCGCTGAAACAATACAATGCAGTAAGAAAGTTGTGGCCCGAATTTTTTATTGAAATGCGGCTTCAGCCCCAGTTAAAACTGGCTTTCGATCGCCATCTCGTTAATGCTGAAACAGTAAAAAATTTTGATAAGCTATTTACCAGGATGGCCTCATTGTTTCCTGATGAGAAACCTTCTCTTCTGCACGGCGATCTTTGGAGCGGAAATTATATGATTGATGAACACGGTTTTGTCTGCATTCTGGATCCAGCGGTTTACTATGGGAACCGTGAAATGGATATAGCCATGACCCGCCTGTTTGGCAATTTTGACCAGGCCTTTTATGACGGCTATAATGAAATGCACCCTTTACAACAAGGTTGGGATCAGCGAGTAGGCCTTTGTAATTTATATCCCTTATTGGTTCATATAAACCTTTTCGGCGCAGGCTATGTAAACCAATTAGCCACTTGCCTTAAACAATACATTTAGACAATACTAATTATCACATCATCACATTATCCAATTCGGTTTTACTGTTCCTCAAACCTTATCTCCTGTATTACCAGGTTACCGTTGGTAGCCTTGGCGTAAACATAGGTGCGGTAGTTACCAGTGCTGGTTGACATATTGCCAATAAAATACTTTGACCCCTCAGGCGAAGTACCCTGGTGGGCAATGGCAAATGTTTTTGGCTGGTGGCTGGTAAAGAAACTCTTCAACACCATTTCTGCCTGGCTTTTGCTGTATGAAGTGCCGGCGTTTTTGATGGTTATTTCAACATTCCCTTCAAAGTGTTTTGCAAGACCAGAAGCGTCACCGGCTTTAAAAGATGCTGCGATGTTATCGAAATTTTGCGCGGAAGCGGTAAAACTAAAAGCTAATACAATAAGACATGTTCCGGTTAAAACTTTGAAGAAGTTTGCTTTCATTAGGTTTAATAATTATTGGGTTAACTGCGAATACCATGCCAACCGGAAAAGCGATAAAATGTTTGGTGAATATAGTAAAGCCCAATATTATATTGCGCGCCAAATCAATATTCATATGAACAATGTATCTCTTATTACATTGTTGAAAGTCAATTACTTACAGATGTGTTTCCTGCCTTTCAACAAGCGCGTGTTAAATCTCAATACTCAATACTAACTACTCAATACTAGCTTGCCGAAACATCATAACTCTCGATCGGTGGACATGTGCATATCAGATTCCTATCACCGTGCGAGTTGTTAACCCTGCCCACACTTGGCCAAAATTTATTTTCAGCAGCAAATGGCAGCGGGAAAGCTGCTTCTTCGCGTGTATAGGGATGACTCCATTCAGACGCGGTAACAACTCCGATTGTGTGCGGCGCATTTTTTAAAGGGTTATCCAGCGCATCTATCTTTTTATTTTCAATGGCATCTATCTCCCCTTTAATAGCTATCAGCGCATCGCAAAATCTATCCAGTTCAGCTTTGTCTTCGCTTTCTGTCGGTTCAATCATCAAAGTTCCCGCAACCGGAAACGAAACTGTTGGTGCGTGGAATCCATAATCAATTAAACGCTTCGCCACGTCTTCCACTTCAACGCCTACAGTATGTTTAAACGAACGGAAATCAAGTATCAGTTCATGTGCAACACGTCCATGTTCTTTACCAACGTATAACACCTGGTAGTATTCTTCCAAACGGGCCTTCATGTAATTTGCATTCATAATGGCATTTTTGGTTGCTTCGGTAACACCAATTGCTCCTAACATACGGATGTACCCGTAAGAGATAAGCAAAATGCTGGCGCTTCCAAATGGCGCTGCAGATACACCGTGTATCGATTTATCTCCACCTGTTTTTACAAGCGGATTGCCTGGCAGGTAAGGCGCTAAATGCTGAGCCACACAAATTGGGCCCATTCCAGGGCCACCACCACCGTGGGGAATAGCAAAAGTTTTATGCAGGTTAATGTGGTTAACATCGGCGCCTATTAAACCCGGCGAGGTTAAGCCCACCTGAGCATTTAAGTTGGCTCCGTCCATGTAAACCTGTCCGCCATTGGCGTGTATCAGTTCGCAAATGTCTTTGATCTTGCTTTCAAAAACACCGTGGGTACTTGGATAAGTAACCATAAAGCAACTCAGGTTGTCCTTATGCGTTTCTACCTTCTTAAGCAGGTCTTCAAAGTCAATATTTCCATGCGCATCGGTAGCTACCACCACAACATTCAATCCTGCCATTACAGCGGTGGCCGGGTTAGTACCATGGGCCGATGCCGGAATGAGCGCCACGTTTCTGTGTCCCTGGCCTATATCACGCTGGTAAGCGCGTATAACCAACAGGCCAGCATATTCGCCTTGTGCACCCGAATTAGGTTGAAGGGAAGTTGCATAGAAACCGGTTATCTCCGATAAGTAATTTTCTAAAGCCGTTATTATTTCAAGATATCCCGAAACCTGTCCTTTAGGTGCGAATGGATGGATGTTTCCAAACTCCGGCCAACTGATAGGCTCTAACTCGGCCGCTGCATTCAACTTCATGGTGCAAGATCCAAGCGCGATCATCGATTTTGTAAGAGAAAGATCTTTATTCTCCAGGCTTTTGATGTAGCGCATCAATTGCGTTTCGCTGCGGTGGGTATTAAATACCGGGTGCGTCATAAACGTTGATGTGCGAACAAGCCCTGCAGGTAAACACAGCGGTTGCTCATTGTAGCGGAATGCATCAAAAGTATAATCGTCTTTGCCATGTGCACTTGCAAAAACATTTACAATTTCAACTACGTCTTCGGGCTGCGTCGTTTCATCCAGTGATATTGAAATACCACTTTCGTCGTAAAAGAAATTCATCTCCTTGTTAAGCGCCAGTTGATGAATAAAATCGTGCAGTTGGCTGTTTCCCTTAGTGTCTATATGCAGGGTATCAAAAAAATGATCGTTGGTTATTTTGTAACCCAAATGGTGCAATTCTTTTTTAAGAATACAGGTTAGGGTATGAACTCTGTGCGCAATATTTTTTAAACCATCCGGACCATGATAAACGCCGTACATGCTGGCCATAATAGCCAATAGCGCCTGGGCAGTACAAATATTTGAAGTTGCCTTTTCGCGGCGGATGTGTTGCTCACGGGTTTGAAGTGCCATACGTAAAGCCGGCGCACCATGAGAATCTATCGACACACCTATAATTCTTCCCGGAATAATTCTCTTGTGCTCATCTTTTGTAGCAAAGAAAGCGGCGTGTGGGCCGCCATAACCCATAGGCACTCCCAACCGCTGTGAGTTACCCACTACGCAATCTGCGCCAAACTCGCCCGGAGGGGTTAGCATAGTTAAAGCCAACAGATCGCAGGCAACGCACACATAGCATTCAAGCTTATGGCACTCATCAATAAACTTGCTGTAATCGTTTACCGAACCATTTTTTGCGGGGTATTGCAATAAGGCGCCAAAGAAATTAACGTCTAATTCCACAGTGTTATGATCTCCTATCACTACTTCAACACCGGCAAATTCAGCCCTTGTTTTTATTACATCAATGGTTTGCGGAAAACATTGTTCAGAAACGAAAAACTTGTTGTGCAAAGCATCTTTCTTGTTCTTCAATCCCCAAAACATATGCATTGCCTCGGCAGCAGCTGTGCCCTCATCAAGTAACGATGCGTTGGCCACCGGCATTCCCGTAAGGTCGCTTACCATGGTTTGAAAGTTAAGCAGCGCTTCAAGCCTTCCCTGGGCTATTTCGGCCTGGTAAGGTGTGTACTGCGTGTACCAACCCGGATTTTCCAAAACGTTTCTACGGGTTGCAGCGGGTACAATGGTATTATAATACCCCAAGCCTAAATAGCTGCGGAAAACCTTGTTTTTAGAGGCTTTCTTTTTAAGTTCTTTCAGGTAGTTATACTCGCTCTGCGCTTCGGGCAGGTTTAGTTTTTCGCGTTTGCGGATGTTATGAGGAATGGTTTGGTCGATAAGGTCTTCCAGGCTATTTACCCCAATGGCCTTTAGCATTTCCTGTTTTTGTTCAGAATCCGGCCCAATGTGACGGTTAACAAAGTGATCTGTGCTGCGTAGGTTTATCATGTTTTGCCCTTGTTTTTAAGAAGGCGCAAAAATAACAAATACAGGCGGTAAATGTTGAGGGAAAAGAAGGGTTGAAGCGGGTTTTATCAACTATTAATCCACAGGCCCATCAAGTCCGCCTTATTGGCCGTGGCAGTGGATTTTACCCGGGGTTGAACAACCTTTTAACTTTGTTTTGTGTTTATTGGCATAGAAGTGGCTGTTAAAACTTCTGAATGATATGGAGATTGCCAAATATATTGGTTGTAAAGTGGTTATGATTCCTAATTTCGTTTTGTGAAAAAAATACTGACTGTTACGGTTCTCTTACTGCTTGTTTATAGCGAAGCATTCTGCCAGAAGAAGGAAGTGAAGATAATCCAGTTTTCGGGCTATGTGTTAACCGCTGATAGCCTGATGGGTATTCCTTTTGCGCACATTACTGTAATGAACAAAGGCCGGGTGGCCTCTGCCGGACCTGATGGCTTTTTTTCATTTGCTACCCAGGTTGGCGACACGTTGATATTTACCTGTATCGGTTTTACGCCGGTTCAATACATTGTACCTAAACTGGATGGCGATAAATTTTCGGTAGTTCAACGAATGACCAAAAGTTTGTTGTACCTGCCAACAACGGTTATTTACCCCTGGGGTCCGCGGGGTAATTTTCCACAAGCCTTTAAAGACCTCCGTTTGCCCGAAGAGCAAATTGACATTGCCAAACGTAATCTTGACCGCGAGCGCTTAGCAGCCTTGGGAGAAAAACTCGAACACGACGGCGGCGAAGCTACCCAACAAGCCTTGCGTAACTCTTCTATCAAAACATACTACTACGGACAAACTCCTCCACAAAACATCTTCAATCCTTTAGCCTGGGCTGAGTTTATCAAAGCCTGGAAGAACGGGGATTTTAAAAAGAAGAGTACAAGTACCGATAGCGGGAATTAATAGCAGGTATCCAAACTGGATTCGTTTTCGGCTTATTTCCTTATTTTGTAGGTATGTACCGGCCGCTTAAATGTTTACTTTCTTTCCTGGCTTTCTTACTTGCATTTAATGCGTTTTCACAAAGCAGTTACAAACTATCTGGCAAGGTACTGGCGGATGATTTTAGCCCGCTATATAATGCCAGCGTTTATATATCCGGTTTTTCGATAGGCACCTCCACCGATTCTTTAGGTCAGTTTCAACTTGGTCTCAGCGCGGGAATAAATGAGGTTTCATTTTCTTACCTGGGCTATCGTTCGGTGGCGCTTAAGCTGTTTTTATCGCATGATACAATTATTGAAGTGCAGATGAAAACGGATTTTCAACTGGGAGAAGTGATCATTGCTGATAGCAAAAAACTTAAAGCAGCCGAACACGATGCAACGGGCGTTATCACCTTGCGCAAAGAAAATTTTATTTCCCTGCCCGCCTTAATGGGCGAAAATGATCCTATCAGGGCGGTGCAAATGCAACCGGGTATCCAATCGGGCAACGAAGGTTCCCGCGGTATATTTGTGCGTGGTGGCAGCCCCGACCAAAACCAGATATTGATTGATGGCGCCCCGGTTTATAATCCCTCGCACCTGTATGGTTTCCTTTCTGTTTTTAACGCAGATGCCATTGATAAAATTGATGTTTATAAAGATAATTACCCGGCTCAATTTGGCGGACGGCTTGGGTCCGTAATGGATATTGGTGCCGATGCTGGTAATAACAATCATATCAAGGGTTCATTTTCCTTAGGTATTCTCACCAGCAGAATTCATATCGAAGGCCCGCTGGATAAGAATCATTCAACAACATTCTCATTGTCGTTGCGGGCCTGTTATGCCGGTTTATTTACTTCACCTATCTCTAAGATACAATATAAAAAGGCTGGCTATAATGGCGATGTCGCCTATTACTTTGGCGATGTGAATGCAAAACTGGCGCATCACTTCGGTGCTAATGATGAGGTTGATTTTACTTATTTTTCGAATAACGATCTTTATAGCTTCACTAAAAAATCCGATACGTATCAACCGGGCACCCAGGTTTCCTCCGAATATATTGAGAAGGTAAACTGGGCTAATTACGTGGCATCTTTTGGCTGGAATCACCGGTTTAATGATAAATGGAAAACCCATAACTCCGTTTCATACAGCCAGTACATTATCAACTCGCAGCTAAGCAATCATTACCAGGAAAACAGCAGCTATTATTATCAGAGTCTTTACGACTCTAAAACAACTTCCTATATCCGCGATGTGTCCTATAAGAATGATACAAAGTTCGAAACCGGTAAAATGCAAACTATAAGATTAGGTGCAGGTGTAACCGGCCTGATTTTTGAAACCGGTAAAGGCGCCGAAACAACCATAAATTCGTACTATGGTAATTCGGCAGCTTCTTTTAAAAGCGGGCTAATAAATTCAATCTCGGCTTTTGTTTATGCGGGGGACGAGGTAAAGCCATCCGACAAATGGCTTATTAATGGCGGGGTATATGGTAAAAGTTATACGGTTCAGGGCAAAACATTTTTAAGCCTGTTGCCAAGGTTAAACGTGGTTTACTCCCCCGTTAAAAACTTTTCGCTTCGTACTTCCGCCTCAGGCTTATCACAGGACCTTCATTTACTTACTACCTCCACTGTTAATTCTAATATTTTAAATGATTACTGGGTACCGGCAACCGCCGTAGCAAAGCCTGAAACGGGCTGGAATTTTTCAGGGGGTATGATCCAAAAACTCCCTCTGAATTTTGAATGGAGTGTGGACGGTTTTTATCGACTAATGAATAACCTGATCGATTATAAAGAAGGTGCCAATTATTCATCGCTTAATTTACCCTGGTATGATCAGATTGTAACCGGTGGCAAAGGACGTGCTTATGGGCTTGAAACCTATGTTGCGCGTAACTATGGCCGTGTTACAGGCTCAATAGCTTACACTTTAGCATGGAGCGAAAGGCAATTTACCGACCTAAACTCAGGCAATTATTTTCCTTACAAATACGATCGCCGGCACAACATTGCAACGCAGTTGAATTTTATCATCAACAAACATTTTGAAATTGGCGCCAGTTGGGTTTATGGCAGCGGAAACAGGATGACGCTGCCTTTGCAATCATATAACACCTGGGTGGCTGCTTATTACCACGATTACAATGTGCAGAATGGATCGAAGCAGCCTGAGAACGGCGAACAGGTTACGGTATACACCGGCAAAAACGAATATCGTTTACCTGCCTATCATCATCTCGATATTTCAATGACCTATAAAAAGAAAGTGAAAAAGCTGGAGCACCAGTTTAACTTAAGTATTTACAATGTTTACAACCACTACAACATTTTTGAAGTGTATTCCGATTACCGCATTGCTGCTGATGGTTCAAGGGTTATAGTGTATAAGCAATTGAGTCTTTTTCCTATTCTGCCGTCAATTTCGTACGGAATAAAATTTGGCGCGTAATGAAGAAGATACTATTGGTTATCCTGTTGTTTGGTTTAACTATTTGCGGCTGTGAAAAGGATTTTTCTGTCAGTCAACAAACCAGCGCCAAAAAAATGGTGATCAACAGTCTCTTTAACAACGGAGGGCCTGTTGTGGTTTACCTTACCGATAGTTACCTGGCCTCAACACAGGGTAACATCAATTCCATAAACGATGCGCGTATGGAATTGTATGAAGATAACGTATTAAAGGAGGTGATGAAATATACCCCTTCGGACTCAGTAAATACTTTTGGGGCTTACAAATCAATACTTTTTCCAAAGGCAGGTAAAAATTATTCTATAAAAGTTACCGAACCGGTTTACGGTGTGTCAACCGCCAGCGATGCTGTTCCGCTTCCCGCTTCTATTACTACGCAACAACTAGTGCAATATGGCGACTCCGCTACGCACAGCAACGATGTTATTGTTGACCTTGGTATAAAAGATGATGGCAGCACGGAAAACTATTACCGCATTAATGTCTGGATAGGCGGACAGCAATGGTTTTTGAACGGTACAGATACAGTCACCCAACCATACTTCGAAGCGCGCGGTCCGCAAATGCTTACAACTGTAGTGGATACTGTTCGCGATGGACTTTTTTTGTTGTTCAGCGATAAAAATTTCAACGGACAAACAAAGGATTTAAAAATGAAATTTGATAAACTCGACCCCCACAGTTTTACCAGCCTCAGCATCTTTGTAGATTTTTATACTGCCTCAAAAAGCGATTACGAATACCAGCAGACTTTATCCACCTACCGCAGCACATCCAGCTCTGCTAATTCCGAGCCTGTACACGTATTTAGCAATGTACAAAACGGGTATGGGATTTTTGCTGCTGAGCAATACCAGGGGGTGGTTTTTAATATTAAGTAGGGCGTGTTAGGTTTATCAACTTTCCATAGGTTTAAAACTTCCGCCGACTTTTGGCCCTTGCGCTAAAAGATGCTCTTACATTTAGTTCATGAAAACCCGACACCGTATTTCCCGCATCTTTCCTCTTGAATCTTATATCTTGCTTCTAATATCTTGCCTCTATCTACCCTCATGCAATAGTTGCAACAGCAGCCAAAATCAAAACGTAAAGTTCTTTCGCTTTAATATGGCCTCGGGCATTACTTCACTCGATCCTGCTTTTGCTAAAGACCAGGCCACAATATGGTCTTGCAATCAGCTTTATAATTCATTGGTGCAGTTGGACGATAGTTTAAATGTGCGTCCCGCTATAGCCAAAAGCTGGGAGATATCGGAGGATGGAAAGACCTATATTTTTCATTTGCTGGGCAATGTTAAGTTTCAGAATAATGAATGCTTTCCAAATTCTAGCGGCCGAACTGTTATTGCAAAAGATGTAGTTTATAGTTTTAGTCGTCTTATCGATCCTAAAGTGGCTTCACCGGGCGCCTGGATTTTCAACAACAACGTAGATAAAACTGAACCTTTTAAAGCTATTGATGATTCCACATTTCAGTTGAAACTCATCAAGCCTTTTCGCCCGATGTTGGGGATTTTAACCATGCAGTACTGTTCGGTAATTCCCGAAGAGGCCGTGAAAAAATATGGTGCAGAGTTTCGCTCTCACCCGGTTGGTACCGGGCCGTTTATTTTAAAGAACTGGAAGGAGGGGACAGCTCTTATTCTTGCAAAAAATCCGGATTACTTTGAAAAAGACGGAGCGCAGCAGCTTCCCTACCTGGATGGAATTAAAGTTTCGTTTATCGACAATAAGAAAACGGAGTATCTGTCATTCAAACAAAAAGAGCTGGATTTTATATCAGGCCTCGACGGCAGTTATATTGACGAAGTACTG
>JAQBNQ010000527.1 GCA_028288545.1 Bacteroidota bacterium | reverse complement strand
TGAAGCCTGTCTGCGCTTTTCGGCCAAAACCAAAATGATTTATTACAAAGCGGTGCTGCAACAAAAAAAGGTATTCGAAGCCATATATGCATTTATGAATCAAAAGCGAATTGAGGTAGAAGCCACTCCCCTACCGGCCGCTAAAAAAACGATCTTCCAATCCTGCAATAAAAAAATTAGTCAGCTAACCCTACACGCCAACCAGTTTCAAAAAGACCGGATGTGCTACCCGGTTAACAACGCCTATTTTTTACGCATTGCCCCCTACGCCCTGCACTATTTCGAGATTCAAAACTCTATGAATGGCGGAATTGATATGGACAAAGGTACAGCCAAAATGCTGGCAATTGCGGGCATTGCTCTCCAACCTCAGCTTACTATCCCAAAAGATAATTTACACTGGTCATGGTCTGCCGCCGATACTCTTAAATAGAGGTTTGTTCCTGACAGGTGTACAATGGGATTTGCCGTTGATATTTGTCAACCGAATTTCTTGCCCTTTATCAACTTTTTACCCATGTTGCGGTCGCATCTTTAGCTCGGCATTTTTAAACCTTTAATTTTTGATTATTGAAATCAACTTTATGCAATAATTGCTTGTTGTGATATGGACCGGTAAGAGGTAACAAATCAAAATGAAGATAAAATGAGTGCAAAAAAAGTAGTAGTAGCAGGAGGCACAGGCAACCTCGGAAACAAAATTGCGAAAGCCCTGATGGAGCAGGGGGCCGAAGTTACGGCCATGGTGCGGGCAACCAGTAACCGCAGCAAGTTGGAAGCAATGGGCGTTAAGAATTTTGTTATAGGCGACCTTATGGATAAAACGTCGCTAAAAAACGCTCTTTCATCAGGTGGTTTCGATGCCATAGTTGCCAGCGCAGCAGGTTACACAAAACATACCAAGGGCGATAACCCCGATACAGATACCACCGGTTACCGAAATTTGATAGATGCCACCAAAGAGGCTGGAATCCCAAGATTCGTGCTTATTTCTATCCTGGAAAGTGATAAAGCAGTTAGTGTCCCTCACTTTCATAATAAATACCTTATCGAAAAATATCTTGCTGAAAAAAAGCAGCCATACATAGCGCTCAGGCCCGGGGCATTTTTCGATTGGTCGGATGATACTATTATAAAAGGAATTAAGAAGGGCGTGGTCCCCATGTTTTTCGACGGGGTGGATTACGGAACTATTTACACGGCCGACCTTGCCCGTTATGTGGCCATTGCAGCCACTTCGGTACCGGATTCCGAATTAAACTCTTACGTAGATGTTGGTTGGAGCACCCCGGTTAACAGCCAAACTATGGCTGCTGCGTTTTCAAAGATTCTTAATAAACCCATTAAAGCAAAACCTGTAATTCCGTCATTCCTATTCAAAATTATGGCCCCAATTGCTTCAGTATTTAGCGAGGGCATGAAAGATATGGTTGAAATGATAAAATGGATTAACACGGGTGAGTATATAAGCAGAAACACTGAAAAACAAAAGCAGCTTTTTGGTGATTTGCCAACTATTGAAGAAGCGGTGAGAAGATATTGCAAAGACAAAGGTTTAATCTGACGTGGCCGAGCTTGGGCTGAAGGCGGATTTGCTGTAACATCCCAAACAAATATTACAATTGCCTTTGCAGTTGTTTATAGGCAAACGGCCCCGGAAAACTATCATTTTCAAAAATGCGGTTTTGCAAAAGGAGGATAACATTGATGGGACGGAGAGAATAATTAATAAGTGCAGCCCTGATACCCGTTCCTATGCTGAAAAGAATTTGTGGAGGAGAAAAATAACGGCTGTTATCCCCATAAAAAAACATGATCTCGTTATCCTTTGGAAGATAATTACGATACCGCACCAACAAGTCGGAGCTATCTGTCGCTACATAAATATTCATGATCACGGAATCGAAATTTTCTGAGTTACTACCCACTTCCGCCTTGTTTATTGTGGAGGTAAGTTTTAAAATTCCCCCTTTGTTACTAATCGTATCTACCTTTATTTTTGCCTCTTCCTTTTCTTCTTGTACAGCAACTACGGTTTCCTCTGAGGTTGCCATCTCCGCATCTTTTTGTTCAATGGGCTTTTTGCCGTATAGGTTTTGCTTGAATTGCACTTCGTCATATTGTTCCTTACCATTTATAAAAAACAATTTCAGTTTAATTTTTCCTCTCTCGTCATACTCAGATATTGGCCCATGCAAAAGATCTTGCTTATAATATAACTCCTTCATCACTTCACCGGTAGGAGTGTAAAAGATTTGAATCCCGTCTAATAAGCCATCTTTATAGTTCTCCTTTAGCAGTGTACGGCCATCTGTGGCGTAGTACTTCCACAATCCCTCTTTTTTATTGTTTTTATATCCTCCTTCAATTTGCCTGGTACCATCACTGCGCTTCTTAAAGTAGCGGCCATTCTGATGCGCGGAATCCTTTGGCTCATCTTCAACCATTTTTGCCCGGTACAATTCAATTTCGCCGGCATAATTGCCCGGTACTTTATTTCGTAGTTGCCCGTCTTCATTAAAGTATTTCCATTCACCGGTTTTTTCGTCTTTGCTAAAAACGCCTTCCTCCTGCTTGTTGCCATTAGAGTAATATGCAACGTGCTGACCATTCTTTTTATTACCCAGAAAATTGTAAGTGAATTTTAATTGGCCCGAAGCATAATTTTCTGTAGTGAGGCCCTCCCGCTTTCCATTTTTGTACAGTGCCTTGGCCTTTAGCTTACCATCGCTAAAATATTCAGTCCAATCACCATTGGCTTTGTTATTGGTAAAATGCGTCTTTGCCAGTATCGTACTGTCTCTGTAATATTGAAATGCATCGCCCTCCATTGAATCGTTGACGTATTTGTATGTCTCCTTTAATGGGCCATCAAAGTAATAACGCTTCAATATTCCGTTTTGCTTTCCATTATAGTATTCCGTCTCCATCTCCAAAACACCATCCCGGGAATAACTATAAAATTTACCATCCCACTTACCATTAAGCAAAGTCGCTTTTTGATGCAAGATACCATCTGGGTAAAAATCAAGAGCGGGCCCGTTGGCTTGTTTATTTTTGAAGGTTGCTATCGATTTCGCCCTTTCGTTATTGTAATAATATTTCACCGTTCCGTCCCATTGCTCCCCGGTAGGTGTAAAAGCCCATCCCTCCATTTGCTTTTTGCCATTGATGTAGTAATCAATGATATAATACCGGTTCCCCTCCATCTTTGGTGTGGGCCTGAAATAGGCAGCATTTGCCCTTGCCACTTTATTCCATTTAGCGTCGAACCAAGTGGTATCGGGTTGAGAATAGCCTCTGGTACTTATTAGAAGCAGAATAAAGAGTGAGCATTTCATGGGATAAATATATCGAAAAAACATACAATGAACTTGGGCTTCTGTTAGTTTGTACATTCTGCAGCAAATGGTTAGAATTTCAATAAAAAGCGACTAAAAGTTTCCTTCTAATCGCATGATTTTCAAGAGGGGAGTTATGGGCGGAATTGAAACAGGTAGCGTAAAGAGCAGTTGCCATTGTGAACTTAATTCACTTGTGTTTTGGGTTAAATCGTTAATCCAGATACAAAAGATTATCTTTATGTTTCACAGTTTCCGCCCATGAGAAAAGCACTGCTTTTCCTTATACTCGTTTTCAACTTGGCTTGTGCTGGTGCTCAAACTCAGCGTGGACTGGATACTGCTGTTCTTACGCCGGTAGCCCATAATGACACCGTCACTATCATTCAGCCGGACTCCATCATCCTTAACGTGGCTGCCAACGATATGGATTCAGCGGGTGATAGCTTATGCGTTACGCAAGTTTACGGCTCACCTTATTTTACCTTGATTAATTGCAGTAGTGTCAAGTTTAGCCCTCCACCAAGTTTTACAGGTCTTGATAGTTGCTGGTATGTGATCTGCAATGATAGCTTCCCCACTTTCTGTGATACGGGGCAGGTGTTTGTAACGGTGAAGCCTCATTATACGCCGTTTATGTTAGAGGGTTCGAAATGGGTAGTTTGTAACTGGAATGACTGCAGTGGTGGTGGTGGTTCCGGTAATGTTTTATTGCCCAATAATTATTTCTGGACGGCGGATGATTCTATTATTCAAGGTTTAAAGTATAAGCGCCTTATTACAAATTTTCAGTGGTTTGAATATGAATGTGATGGAACTACGGGGGTGGGTCCGCTTGTGGCATCCGGGTGGGGCTATGGTGCCGATACAGGTATCCTTATCGGTTACTTGCGCGAGGATACTATTGCCGAGACCGTTTACTTTTTTGGCGTGGATTCTGCACACGAAAGCATATTATATCACTTTAATTTATCCTTAGGCGATACCGTTTATAGCAATGCCATTACAGTTCGATCAATAGATTCATTTATTTCACACAACCAAGTATACCGCAGGTACAATTTCACCAATCAGCCGGGAACATTTTCATGGATAGAAGGGTTTGGATGTACATTAGGGTTATTCAATCCATTTGGCTTTGAAGCAATAGAAGGAGGACCTTCGCTTTGCTGCTTTTCCGACTATGGATTGCCGGTTTATCCAGCCAACCAAAATGATACATGCCCCTATCAAAGTGTGGGCATTTCAGAAATCGCCCCCAAACCCAACCTTTCTCTTTATCCCAACCCCGCAGGTAATTATTTGGTTGTTGAAACTGATGAAACTGCTTTAGACGGAATAATACAAATAACCGATGCTACTGGCAGGGAAGTATTCAAGTCACAAATCGCAGGTCGTACAACTCAAATTCAAACCGCTGTGCTAACCGGGGGTATTTATTTTGTAAAGATGAGCGATAACAGTGGGCGTTTTGCTGTCAGGAAATTGGTGATTGAATAGCTTGCTCTCTGGGATTGAATGAAAAAAGCAGGGTTTCCCCTGCTCTCTTTTCAAAATGAACATACAGCTTCGTTCATCGCATCTATAACCTCCTGGTCAAAACTGTCCAAATAGATTTCGGTTATCCGGTTGGCGAAACTATGGCCTAAAGCTTCACTGATTAAGTCTTTGCTGTAGCCCATCTTCTTTGCACAAGTTGCCCAACAGTGCCTACTGTAATATGTGCTAATCTGCTGCTCCATTTCAAGGCCCGGTAGGCTATAAAATCACAAAACCCCAGTTTTCACTGAGGTTTTTGTGGGAACTACTGGGTTCGAACCAGT
Organism: Bacteroidota bacterium; assembly: GCA_028288545.1. Lineage (GTDB taxonomy): Bacteria > Bacteroidota > Bacteroidia > Chitinophagales > LD1 > Bog-950. The sequence continues at coordinate 6,385 of JAQBNQ010000527.1, read as the reverse complement.
GACCCTCTGCTTGTAAGGCAGATGCTCTGAACCAGCTGAGCTAAGCTCCCTTTTGCTTTTTTCCTGCTCTGAAAAAGTGGATTCTTCTTTCAAAGCGGAGCGCAAATGTATAAGACTTGCGTAGTTTTTCAAATAGTAAGGCAAAATTTTTATCTCGCTACTGCTATTTTGCCATTCTTAATAGTGCCGTTGGCCTTATTTACAAGGGTATAATAGTAGTTTCCGGCTGGTAGGGCCGAAATGTCTAAACTTGCTTTGCCGGTAAAATCCCTGCTTAAAAGCTGTTGCCCAAGCGGATTTATCAGTACCATTTCAAAAGGTTCGGTGCTGTTTAGTATCTCTACAAACAGTATGTTTTCTGCAGGGTTAGGGTAAACTCTTAAACGAACATTGTTTCCAAGTTCGGTAATAGCGGTAACCTGCGAAACACTAACAGTAACCTTTGCCGATGAACAGTTTTGACATTGCGCATTTAAGCGGTTACAGGCCGTGTAACTGAAAGTATCAACTCCAAAATATCCTGTATCAGGCAAATAAGTAAGGGTGTTGTTGCTGTTTACGGTAACAGTACCATGCGCAGGATTGCTTAACAGGTTGGTGTATAGGGAGTCGTTATTGATATTAATATCGTTTGTTAGCACGGAAATAGTAGTTGTATCATTCTCTAACATGGAAACCACATCATTCACCGCAGTAGGCAGTCTGTGCGCCAGATAATTTGGATTGTACTTATACGCAGCGTTAGCGTAAAAATTATAACCGGTAACTTCAGTGCCTGTTTGGTCGATGGCACTTAAGCGCAGGGAATCATCGCCAAAAACTTCCACCTTTCCGTAAGTAGTGTTTAAGTTGCTTTGCCCGCAAAGACCACTGCCGCCAAGGTCCCACACACTAAAGCCCATAAATTTTTGAAACAGCAGTGCATCCTGGCTGTTGGTCAGCTTCATGTTGCCGCTCATTAACTCGGGTAAACCTGCGTTAACGCCATCATCCAAACCTACGGTGCCGGTGTGTCCGCTAAGCACATAAACATTTTTAATGTTGTTGGCAAAAACATAATTGAGCACGGTATCTGCATCGGCTTTGTAACCGGCCCACATATCGGCAAAGTTGTTGGTAGCTGCGTAACAGGCATTGGGTATCGGAAAAGGATAGCAGGGCAAATTAGGGTGCCAGTATGGCGAAGTAGCGTTACCCAGTTTAATAAGCGTATCCAGCGCAAAACGATTGCCGATATTAAAAGGCACAGCGGTAACAATAAATTTCCAGGTAGCTGTAGATGTTGACAGAGCATTTTCAAGCCAATTGGTTTGGTTGGGCCCCAGCATGTAACTGTTAGCAACCGGGCGATACAGCCAATGGCTGCTACTGCCCGAGGTATCTACCCGCAAAGTGCCTCCCTTCATACTGCGCACATCCAACACAAAAAACTCTGCATTGCCTGAGCGGAAACTGTGATACAGCCCTTCAGTTGTGTCAACTAAATTATAGCCCGGAAACATTTGACGGTACCCCTGTATTAAATTAAGCCTTGCCTGTACCGGTTGCGACCACGAGTTTGGTGCACCAACAATGCCGTCGAATATATTGAGATGATATCCCAATAACTCAAACTTACCCGCTTTTTCATTCATATAATCGTGGTCGTCGTAGGTATAGTCAAGGGCAAATGACTTAATGAAAGAGGATGAATTGCTGCTGGTATAGCGCTGCTTGTAACTGCTTTGCACCGAAGCAAAAGATTTGGCCCAACTGGTTGGCGGTGCACCGTAGTAAATATAAAAACAGGCTGAATCTGCATCCGGATAGCCCCAGTTGCCGAGCGATATAAAAGCCTTGGCATTTTCAGTAGCTGCCTGTACAAATATGGCCGAATCGGTATCGGTTAGCCCTTTAATACACGAACCGGTAAGGAATACCTGGTGCGGTGCAGCGCCCTGCGCATAAAAAGTTTCAAACCTCGAAATATCGCCGCTCGGATTACCACCAATGTTAATGCGGGCATAATATTTTTTGTTGGATATAAGGCCGCTCATTTCAATAATAGCGGTGTTATCAAGCGCGGGGTCGGTGTTGCCGTTGGCCGAAGCTGCAATGGTAGAAAATGAACTGGATGAACTAAGTTCTAACGTAAACGCAGTGGCAGCAGAGGTGCGCACAAATACCCTGCACGAGCTATCAGTTACGCCGCCAATAATAGGCCCGTGTGTTACCGATTGCGCAAAACCATACACCGAAAGGCAAACGAAAAGGCAGAGGGATAAAATTCTCATATGCAGGGTTTATGTTATTTCTGTAAAAATATGGAAATTATGCCATAGTATTCTCCGTCTTAAACTCGCTGTTAAAGTGGAATTCAATTTGAGGGTTGTTCTCTCTTTCCATCTTTAAAAACCAATCGGAAGGTGCCAGGTACACAATGTGCCCGTCCTTATCGTAAACAATGTTGGAGTGTTTGAATCGAATAAAGTCTTCCAGCTTTTGAGGGTCATCCGAACGCAACCAACAGGCGCGGGTCATGCTGATGGGCTCAAAACGGCAACTGGCCGCGTATTCATGCAACAAGCGGTATTGAATAACCTCAAACTGAAGTTCGCCTACGGCACCCACAAATCTCCGGTTACCCGGTTGTTGTGTAAACAACTGTGCAACACCTTCATCAGTTAACTGCGTAATACCTTTTTCAAGTTGTTTCGATTTCATAGGGTCGGTGTTCACCAACTCTTTAAATATTTCGGGCGAGAAGGATGGAATTCCCCTTATCTGAAAATTTTCTCCCTCGGTAAGTACGTCGCCTATTTTAAAGCTACCGGTATCATATAAGCCCACCACGTCGCCGGGATAAGCTTCATCAACAATGCTTTTTTCCTGCGCCATAAAGGTAACCGGTGTACTAAAACGGAAATTCTTGTTTAGCCTAACATGGTGATAATAAGTGTGGCGCTCAAACTTTCCGCTTATTACCCGCATAAAAGCAATACGGTCGCGGTGTTTGGGATCCAGGTTGGCGTGTATCTTAAAAATAAAACCGGTCATCTTGTTTTCGGTTGGCTCAACAAAGCGGGTATCGGTTTCGCGGCCACGGGGCGTTGGCGATATTTCAATAAACGTATCCAGCAATTCCTGCACTCCAAAATTATTTACTGCCGAACCAAAAAACACCGGTGCCAGGTTTCCCTTTAAATATTCATCCACGCTAAAGTTATCATACACTATCTCCACAGTCTCTGCATCATCGCGCAATTGTGCTGCATCTTTTTCGCCAACCTGTTCCTGCAGAGCAGGATCGTTAATGTCGGTAATCTGCAACATCTCGTCAGCCACTTTGGTAGTGCTTGGCTTAAACAGGTTCAAATATTTTTTGTGAAGATTATAAACACCCTTAAATAAAGTTCCCCGGTTAATGGGCCACGATAAAGGCCTTACGCGTATCTTTAATTCCTTTTCAATTTCATCCAGCAAATCAAAAGCATCGCGACCTTCGCGGTCCATTTTATTGATAAACACGATAACCGGCGTTTTACGCATAGCGCAAACCTCCATCAGTTTCCGTGTCTGGGCCTCAACCCCCTTTACCGAATCCACCACCATAATAACCGAATCCACCGCGGTAAGCGTTCTATAAGTATCTTCAGCAAAGTCCTTGTGGCCGGGGGTATCCAGAATGTTTATCAACCGCCCTTTATATTCAAAACTCATTACCGAAGTAGCTACCGATATACCTCTTTGCTTCTCTATTTCCATAAAGTCGCTGGTGGCGGTCTTCTTTATCTTGTTGCTTTTAACGGCTCCTGCGGTTTGAATGGCACCGCCAAACAACAGCAACTTTTCAGTTAGCGTAGTTTTACCCGCATCAGGGTGACTGATAATTCCAAATGTTCTGCGCCTGTTAATCTCATCTATAGTTGCCATAATACCGGGTATTCTTGTTCTGTGTTTCCTTCAATGTAAAGGCTGCGAAAATAACAAAATAGGAGAGAAGCCCCTTTGTTACCCCTAAAGCACCAGCACCTTGCGTAATAAACATAGAATTGTGTAAAAAAAGTGGCGAAGAAATTTTCTGTTTGTGTATTTATCCGTATTTTTGTGTCATTATTCGATAGAGGTCAATTCTGACTTCTGATGTTTTTTCCCGATTTTATTGTTTGTTTTTTGAATAAGCCCTCATTGGGGTAATTCCCATCCACCCCCGGCCCGATAAATTGCTCTCGCTATTTATCAGTCCACCCCCGGCGGGGGAAATTTCTTCCAATTCGAAATTCTCATCGGACCCATAACCCATGCGTGGATAAATGCGAAATACAGCGGCTCTCCAACTTGAAATTTGAAACCCGAAATCTGAAACTCTCTCCTCACCTAAACCACTCCATATGAACTCCTCCCCCCAACCGGAATTCGAAAATGAACGTACCGGTCCCACCGACATTAGAACTGAAATTGACAAGTACATTGCAGGGTTTGACAAGGCCCGCGAAAACAAAGGAATGCTTACTTTAAAACCTGCCAACCAATGGATGGCCGAAGCCAGTATTAACCCAATACCCAAAATGCTGTTTAGCGAGTTTTGGTTTGAAGGCGAAATATGCATTTTGTTTGCCGATACCAACGTGGGCAAATCTATTTTAGCGGTGCAGATAGGCAACAGCATTAGCAAAGGCGAGGCTATCCGGGGTTTTAAACTGGAAGCAGAAAAGCAACCCGTTTTGTACTTTGATTTTGAGCTGACCGCCAAGCAACTGGAAAACCGCTACTCGAAAGATTTTAGTGATCACTATAATTTTGACGAGGATTTTTCGCGGGTTGAGATCAACTCCTGCGCCGATATACCCGAGCACTTAACGTTTGAACAATACCTGGCTGAATCGATTGAACAGTCTATTATAGAGACCGGTGCGCAGGTGCTTATCATTGATAACCTTACCTATTTAAGGAACGAAACCGAAAAGGCAAGAGATGCGCTACCTTTAATGAAGGAGTTAAAAGCGCTAAAGAACAGGTACCGGCTTTCTTTACTTGCCCTGGCCCACACACCTAAGCGCGACCCCGGCAAACCCATTACCCGCAACGATTTGCAGGGCAGCAAAATGCTGATGAACTTTTGCGATAGCAGTTTTTCTATTGGCGAAAGCTACAGCGATAAAAGTCTGCGCTACATAAAGCAAATAAAAGCCCGCAACACCGAAATTATTTACGACGGAGAAAATGTTTGCCTTTGCCATATTGATAAGCCCCATAATTTTTTACAGTTCGGGTTTTTGAATTTCGGCAAGGAATACCAGCATCTTAAGCAGTGTACCGATGAGGATAGATCAACACTGGCAGAAGGAGTAATTGAATTGAAAAGGACCGGCTTAAGCCTACGGGATATTGCGGTTGAACTGGGAGTATCGCATATGAAAGTGAAAAGAATATTAAATGAAAAACCCGATGATGAGAAACTGTAACAGGTGTAACAGATGTAACACCGTGTTACAGTGGTTACACGTGTTACAAGACAGAAATTAGATACCAGGAATCAAATAGTAAGCAAATGCTAAACCAGAAAATGCCTATCGCAATAGAAAACATACTGTAACACGCTGTAACAGCTGTAACACCTGTAACACTCTGTTACACTTGTTACACCTTACCCTACTATATTAACCTTAACCTATGCATAAGTATATTACTATATATACTGTTACATGTGTAGCACTACCTATTGTATAAAGTGTAACGGGGGTTAGATATTAGAAATCAGATACTAGATACTAGACACTAGACACTAGACTTTAGATGAAATACGACCTCATTAGTAATTGCAACACTGTAACACTGTAACAACCCGTTACATCTGTTACAGTTTGCACCTGTATTCAACTGAAAACCGCAAACCGTAAACTGTAAAAATGTTTATCACGCTATTACACTTTACCTTAACACCATTCCCTTATTTGACCTTTCAAACAAAGGGATCAAATTCCTTTCGCCCTTCGGGTCTGTCCCAGTCGTCTAAAATATCAAGGGTTGCCTTTTCCTTGCGTTTCTTAAAATAATCCTGGATAAGGCTAATAAGTGCTTCTTTGTTGTGTGTAAGGAGTGGGAATGTCTTATCGGGGTGTCTTAAAATCCAATCCTCTCCACTTTTTTGTAAACGATAAATCATGTGGCTAAATTATGCGTCTGGTGCGCAATGGACCTGCGTAGTAAATATGGTTAGCGTTCTTTCAAGTTGTATTCTAGAACAACTGGAAGAACGGCCATCAGACACCAGACCAACCTAAAAGTAAGTGTAACAACTGTAACAACTTTAACAACGTGTTACACATGTTACATCTGTTACACTTTGTAAGTAAACCATAAACTGTAAAAATGTTTACCTTTATATCCACCCATAAACACCCAT
>JAQBNQ010000523.1 GCA_028288545.1 Bacteroidota bacterium | reverse complement strand
GTAGCATATGGCGATCCGGTTTTAAGAAAAGTAGGTGAGGAGATAACTAAAGATTATCCGCATCTTAACAAACTGATTGATGACATGTTTGAAACCATGGTTAAAGCCAAGGGTGTAGGTTTGGCAGCTCCGCAGGTCAACAAGTCAATCCTTTTGTTTGTAGTTGATTCGCAACGCATGTACGATGAAGATGAAAAGAACGAAGGCATCCGCGAGGTATTTATCAATGCCAAAATGATAAAGGAATTAGGCAAAGAGTGGCCTTATGAAGAAGGCTGTCTTAGCATTCCCAACATTCGCGAGGATGTAATGAGAAAAGATACGATCGTTATCAAATACCAGGACCAGAACTTTAAGTCGCATCAAAAAGAGTTTAACGGTTTAACTGCCCGCGTTATTCAGCACGAATACGACCATACCCAGGGTAAGTTGTTTATAGATCATCTTAAGCCGCTTAAAAAGAGTTTACTAAAAGGTAAACTCGAAAAGATTTCGAAAGGAATTGTTGATGTGGAATACAAGATGAAATTTCCGAAGGTAAAGTAACCTTACTCCTCGTCTTCGGGGCTTAATCCTTCATTGCCGGTGTCAAGCACAAATTTCCATTTATGGTCTTTGTCTTTTTTCCAAACTGTGCAATAAGTTCCGCGCATTGAACCCTTACCTGTAATATCCAAAACAAAAGTGCCATAGGTATATCCTAAATCACCGGATCGGGCAACCCCGGCATATACAGGTATCCAACTTAATTTGTGGGTGCTGTCCGGATGAAGAGCCAACATATTCACTATACTGTCTTTACCCATTATTGGCATACTATTAGGTCTGAGCATCGTTGCACCGCTATCCGCATATTCAATAAATGCAGCATTGCGCCCTTTTTGTTGCGATAACTCCGAAAATTTAATGTCTGTTTGAAGCAGGTCGTTCTTTAGCGAATCCATGCGAACCGCCATTTCTGCCTTGCTTAGTTTATGATGTTTTTCCTGGTTGCAGCTGCAAAATGTTACAGCTGCAAGAAAAAATAAGAGGGCGTATTTCATAAAATACAATTTTACATATGTTGCTCAACCACCTGCTCAACCTTTTCTTCCTCAACCATTACCGGGGCACTTTTTTTCTTTTTGAAAGTAGTGCGGTAAACCATATCCCAGAATTTTGAACTTACACCAAATCCATTGTCATGATCGCTGTAATGATGAACCATGTGATGTTGCTTTAATTCAAGCCAGAATTTATTTTTGAAATTGACATGATGCAAGGCAAAATGGGTCATGTCGTAAAACAGGTATCCCGATACAAAGCCCACAAAGAAAGGGCAAACATATTCCGCCCCCAACAACCAATTGAAAGAGAAATAAAAAACTGCGGCCAACGGAAGACTTACTACCGGTACCATCACCAAACGTAAACTGTCGCTTGGGTAATCATGATGTACCCCGTGAAACATAAAATTAATACGTGGCCCGTATTTGCCAGGCGGTGTCCAGTGAAAAACAAAACGGTGCATGTTATATTCGGTAAAGGTCCAAACAGCAAAACCTAATGCTGCGAAAGGAATAACGAATAAAATGTTAGTTTGAAAAACGAATAAGGAGCGGTAAAGGAAAAACAACACCACCGGAACGTAAATGAACAAAGGCACTGTAAAATGTACCCTGCTGAAAAAATCCATAAAGGCGTTACCAAACATTGGCACCGACTCATCCTTATTTGAAACAAAATTCTTAGCCATAGTCCCGTTTTAAATCCGTGGCGAAATTAGCCAATTAAGGGAAAACAGGACTTATTTGTTAACAAAAAGCCTGTTATCAATCGCTAAATCGCCTTGTAAACCAACAAACTTCGTGCCTATTTGGCTATTACAACCCGTTGTTGATAAAGCATTTCGGAAGTGGAACTATGAAGGGTGACGATGTAAATTCCCGATGCAAACGGGCCCGCATCAATTGAATTAAATCCGCTTTTGACGCTTCCGGTATTCACAATCCTTCCAAATACATCTTCCATACTAAGAAGCATTTTGTCCTGTCCCGTCTCGCCAATAACCAGGGTAAAACTGCCTTTTGTTGGGTTAGGATATAAAGAGCATGAATAAGGATTGTTGTTTGCAATGCCTGTAGGCGTAATAGTTACCGTTTTGCAGTTTGTTATACCACAGATGCTATTAGGTATTCCACCCGTAACTGTAAGACAAACGATATAAGTACCCGGCGCTGAAAATACGTGAGAAGGATTTTGCAGAATTGACGAATCATTGACACCACTCAGCGAATCTCCAAAGTTCCATTTCCAGCTTTGAATAGTTCCGCCATTGGCAAATGAAGAATCACTAAACTGATATACAGAGGCACTGCCCACAGAGCCGAAGTTTCCGATTATACTATCACAGGCATTATAAAGAGGAGGGAAGTCGCATCCTGCGGGCACGTATTGTGCGTAAATGCCCGGGGTATTATAGCCTAAAACAAGATCACCTCCGCTGTTGCGGTTTTGTACAGAGCGGTGACCGTATAAAATAGTTTGCGTGTTGTAGGGAGTAACTCTTTTTCCGTTAATGTCGCAAAGGATATTTCCGTTCAGATCTAACCTTTGCATCCTTACGTGCTCGCCGTTTTGGATACTTGGCCAAAAAACTCTTAGTCCATTGCTTACATCCGGCGAAAGCGAAGGGTTGGGATTATAAGTGTTTAGGGTATCTACGGCTATTCCATTGTGTGGCCATTGTTCAACACCGGCGGCATTTAATCGTTGAACATATATGCGAACAGGCTGCCCACTGGTGCGCGAGTCGCTCCATGCAAAATAAGCTCCTCCTAAACCATCGCTCATCACATCCGGAAAATACTGGTTGGCAGGTGTATCGCACACATAAACTTCATGTGTCCCCCATAAAAAATTTCCGCCGGTGTCAATTTTCTGCGCATAAACACCCGAATGATACAGGTAACCATCCCAGGTAGCCACCACATCTGTTGAACCGGTATGGCAAATATTGAAGGCTCCATCTGTTATTCCATAAAATGTATTCAAGCCAATTCCGCTACCCCAGCGTAAGTTTCCTGTGCTATCAATACGTTGCATCATAATATTTCCGGGGGCAGAAACATCGCTGAAATAGATCATTTCCATTCCCCCGTAACCATCTAATAATAACCGGGGATTACGATAATCATATACAGGAGTAACCGCCACACCGCTGGAGTCCCAGAGCGGCTTACCACTTAGATCTATTTTTGCAGCCCGAACACTTCCCAGGCCTCCGTTCCAACCAACCTCTAAACCTAAAAATGCGCCGTTACCATTATTGTTGATCAGATCCAAATTAGTGGCGCTGAATGTGCCGGTTGCCGGAAAAACAACCTGCTTGCCATTATGCTGCCAAAGGGCATTTCCGTTAGAGTCGATGCGCTGTCCCTGGTAAGTAAAATATCCCGTGCTGTTTACTACCCTGTAATAAACCCACACCACAAAACATCCACCGTGACCATCGGAGCATATTTTAGGGTTTAACTGACTGCCGGTTGAATCATAAACCTGGATCCCGGTTGTGCCCCACCGTAAATGACCGGTTGCATCAACTCTTTGCGCATCCAAATGTGTTCCATCAACCCAAAGGGCAATAACGCCGTTATTCCCATCGCTGCAATAAACAAAAGGTGTATACCCTCCGCCAAAACTGGCACCGTTTATAGTGCGCATCGAATCAGCCGAGTTGCCCCATTGAGCCTTTAAACTGATAACTGATAAAAGAAGAATAGCTGATATTATTGAAAGCCTGTAATTTTGTAGCATAGTATTTGTTTTTACACTATACAAAATTGCACTAACGCCGCCCTCAATCAATCCGATTTTTTTCGAAAATCATATTTCTAACAATAAAAAAGCCGCTCATTTTAAGATGAGCGGCTTCTGTAACAATTTAAATTGAAAACCTATTCTGCCTTAATAACGCGAATGGTTTTAGTGTTTTCGCCTTGCTTGGTTTGTATCATGTACATTCCGGCTGAAAGCTTTCCCCCAATCGTAATTTCGGTTCCATAAAGAAGGTCTTTGCGTTCCTCAACCAGTTTTCCGCTTATATCATAAATATGAACGGTTAAATTTTCCTCGCTGCTGCTTTCAACCGTTAAATGGAACTCATCCGAAAAGGGATTAGGATATACCTGGACATTAAACTCGTCCATCATATCGGTGGTTCCATCTTCCCAATTGCTCTTCAGGCCGGGGCCACAGCCTCCAATACAACGTCCAAGTCTGTCATCCGGAAAGTTAGTTAGCTGGGCAGCAACCTGTGCAACGGGCAATAGTAA
>JAQBNQ010000511.1 GCA_028288545.1 Bacteroidota bacterium | reverse complement strand
TGTATTGTTCAGGGTTTTTATAGGTTTTGATAAATTCATCAACCTTGCTTTTACTTACTACTCCCTTGCTCACAAATTCTTCCAGGTGCGATGCACTGAAGTTCCAGCTTATATCAAAATCGTTTCGGGTAATAAGGGGCAATCCCAGATCGTAGTCCGATTCTCCCTTAGTGGCAATAAAAATAGGATATTTAGAAACGCTGCCTTTTATCATACCCAGCGCAATCTGGCGTATATAATCACGACATGCATCCAGGTCATCGTGTAAAGATTTATAAGTATCCTCGTCAAGCGTCATCTGGCACCAAACATGAAATAAATTTCTGAAAAAACTAAATCGGATGCAGGTTGATTTTTAAGGCAATTCAATTTCCCAAATTCCGCGCCCGTAAGTGGCTGCTCTTAGCTTATGGGCTTTATAGTTTATTTCTATATCTACCACCTTCACTTTAGGTAAATTCTCTCCGTATTTTTTCCAGGGGTCCTTACCCTGCTTATAATAAACTCCGCTTTCCGCGGCTACAAATAAGGCGTCATTGCTTCCCTTTACGTAGGCAAGTTTGTTAAGCGGATAATCAGGTAGTCCTTCTTCATCAGCAGTCCACGATTCACCTCCGTCTGTACTTTTGTAAAGCTTAAAAGTTATTTTGCCCATATCAGCCGATGCGTAACAAGCCCAAAGTTTATTTGCGTCCTTATCGCTAACAACAACATCTGTTATGTGAAAAGCCGAATTGGCAATAAAGTTTTCATGCCCGTCCCCTGTTTCAATGTGCGGGGCATTGGTAAGAATTTTCCAGTTGTCATCGCCCGCCGGTGTACCGCATTTTCCGCTGCACTCCATGCCCCCCTTATCCGTTTTTAAAAGGTACGAATTGCAGCAGGTATAAAAAGCATTAAAAGCAACATAAATAACCTTGGGGTCCGACGGTGCTGGCGAAACTGTAAAAATAAAATGCCCGCTTGGGTTTATAAAAAGCCCTTCCTTTTTAGCAAAGTTGGATATCCTGCACCACGTTTTAGCAGTGTCTTCCGACTTGTAAACCTCCTTATCTGCAAAATAAAAAACGTTCGGTTCTATTGCACTTTGTGCAAAAGCTTTAGGGCAGGCACTACCGGTTTTAGCACAAGGGTAACTTGGTCTTAATGAAATATTTTCTGTGCGGTTAATAAAAAATTCAAAATTTGCGCAGGTAAAAAAATTGTTTTCGTCTGCCGCGTTAATAAACTGGCCGGCGTATCCATCGCCATAGGTAGGCAGCTTGGTCCATTTAGTACCATCCCAAATATCTGAGCCGGTATCCTGGTTGCCAATAATTATTTTGTTGGGGTTGGTGGCCGAAGTTCCCATATCCGTTACCACCGAAATACAAAGCCCGTTATTGCATTCCTCCACCATACCAGTCTCAAAGTGATACATAAAAACTCCACCATCCGTACCGGTTATCATATCCTTTGTTCCCGGAATAATTTCCACCGCATGAATATCGCCATGTCCCGGTTGGTCGTAACTGGTACAGGTTTTCCAGGTCTTGCCATAATCTGCACTTAAAAATGTAGTAAGGGTACCTGCATAAACCATGGATGGGTAACCCGGCACAGATGCCAGTTTTATTCTTATCGGATCTCCCATCGCGGTACCGGGCACAGTACTCCTCCGCTCCCACCCGGCGCCATTGTAAAAAAACATGGACATATATTGTTTGCTGCCTTCGCTACAGGTATCGCCTGCCACAAAACCATAAGCGTACAGTACATCATGTTGCTTCAGCGAATCCTGGTTTACGCTGATATTAAAATTCAGGTTATGAAAACAATCTGCCCCTCCTTTAAACATGTCCTCGCAATCGTGGGTCATCGTTTTAAAACTCCCTTTTTTTCCGCCTTTAACCGAGCGGTACACATCTTTGCCCGTAGCGTAAATAACATTATCCGGATCGGTGATGCTAAACCGAACACTGAAAATCCCTTTAGAGAATTTGTAACTGCCTGGCAATTCATCTTCTGTTAACACCAGCTTCCAGGTTTTACCTGCATCTGTTGTTTTATATAAACCATCGGAAGTTGCAACAAAAACGATATCAGGATTTTTAGGATGGGCTGTTATTTTGCTGATGTGCTTATCATCCTTAAAGTGGAAGTGCCACTTATCATTAAATAATTTTACCGGTGTAAATGTTTGCCCTTCATTATCGGAAATATACAGGCCGGTGGTACCGCCATCGCCTTCGTGCCCGGTGGCTACCCACATCGTTTTTTTATCCGCACTTTTGGTAAAGGCAATGTCACAAACGCTGCTAAACTCCATATCCTGGTGTACATCAATGTCACCGGCCGACCAGCTCTTACCCCCATCTTTCGATTTCCATAAACCGCCATAAGGCGATCCGCAATAGGCTATGGATGAATTATCGGGATCAAAGGCAATACAATGAACCTGGCCTGTTCCGCCCTGTGCAGCAACATGGTTGCCGTAATTATCCGAGCCGCAAGGCCCCAACTCCTTCCACTGTTGCGAAAAGCTTTTTACAGAAAAGAGTAACAGAATGAGTAGTGCCTTAAAGCGCATAGCTTCGAAATTACGCTTAAGCGGAATGAAATACCAAAGCAAATACCGGCCAGGTTCTATTTTAACTCTAGCTTAACAACATTTTCAATATGTGTTGTGTGCGGAAACATGTCTACGGGTTGTACTTGTTTAACCTCATATTTTTCATCAAGCAATTGCAGATCACGTGCCTGGGTAGCCGGGTTACAGCTTACGTAAACTATCCGTGGACTTTCTAATTGCAATAAAGTTTTAACTACGTCCTCATGCATCCCCGCCCTTGGAGGATCGGTTATAACAACATCCGGACGGCCATTAGCAGCAATAAAATCATCTTTAAGCACCATGCGCACATCACCGGCGTAAAAAGAAGCGTTCACAACATTATTCAGTTTTGCATTTTCCTTTGCGTCAGCTATCGCTGCTTCAATTTGCTCAATACCTGTAACATGCTTGCACGAGTCTGACACATACAAACCAATGCTCCCCACACCGGTATATAGGTCATACACCACATCTGTACTTTTTAGTCCTGCAAAATCTTTAGTCACATCGTACAGCACCCTGGCCTGTATCGAATTGGTTTGGAAAAATGATTTGGGACCGATTTTAAACTTGTACTTTCCCAATTGCTCTATGATATAAGCATTGCCGTGATAGACCTTCGTTTCCAGGTCGTAGATGGTATCGTTCCTCTTTGGGTTGATAACGTATTGAAGCGAGGTAATTTGCGGAAATTGTTCCAGCAAAAACCCAAGCAGCGCATTAATTTTCTCTTCATCATTTGCAAAAAAACTGACCAGTACAAGTAATTCTCCTGTGCTACTTGTGCGGATCAACAGGTTACGCAAAAAACCTTCCTGCTTATACAGGTCAAAAAACGGATAGCTGTTTTTTAGCGCAAAATCTCTAACAGCAAGTCGTATTGGGTTGGATGGGTCTGCCTGCAAATAGCAGCGCTCTACATCCAAAACCCCCGAAAAACTTTCAGGCACATGAAATCCAAGTCCGTTACGGTGTTCAAATGTTGCCCCACTGTTTACTTCTTCGTTGGTCAACCACCGCCGGTCGGTAAAAGCAAATTCAAGTTTATTGCGATAATAATAATTGTCTATACAGCCTAACACTGCAGGTATTTCGGAGAAACTTACCTTGCCTATTCTTGTAAAAGCATCTTCAACAATTTGTCTCTTAAACTTAAGCTGCTCGGGATATTGTATGTGCTGCCACTTACAACCTCCACAAACGCCAAAGTGCGAACAGGCAGGTTCAGTTCGTAAGCCTGAAGGCGATTTCAATTGCGCAATAATAGCTTCAGAATACTTTTTCCTGCTTTTTCTTAACTCAATATCCATCACGTCTCCGGGCACTGCAAATTGGGTAAATATCACCTTGCCATCAACTTTTGCAAAGCCCTTTCCCTCGCTCGACATACCCTCAATAGTTACATCTTCAACAACTTTCCTTTCTTTATCTGCCATGGGGTAAAAATAGAATTTTGAGTGGGCGGATTAATGAGTTAGCGAATATTTCTCAAAAATAAGGCGTTTTTAAGACGCTAAAATTATTTGATAATCAAGTCTTTAAGTGATATCCGGAAACTTTAAACCTTTTTTTTGTTTCCATTGTTTACTTGCTATACATTTGCGCCGCTTTGAAAGATAACAAACAACTTAACCTCATACTTACCAAAAGCCGCGAAATGTTCATGAAGCACGGGATCAAAACCCTGACCATGGACGAAATTGCGAAGGGTTTGGGCATGAGCAAAAAGACTATTTACCAGTTTGTTGACAATAAGTCGGAGTTAGTGAAACTTACTTTGAGCGATTACCTGGACGAAGAACGTAGCCAGTTGGAGATCATTCTCAAAAACTCTTCCAACTCGGTGGAGGAAATGATAAAGATGATTGAATACTTTTTGCAGGTATTGGGCGAGTTTAATGCAACAGCCCTGTATGATCTGCAAATGTATTACCCCGAAACATGGGATATGTTTAACGATTACCGGTTCAACTTTATGTTGGGATGCATTAATGACAATTTACAAAACGGCGTAAAACAAGGCTATTACCGCAAAGACCTTAAAACAGAGATCATTGCCAAGATATATATTTTAGGGGTGGAGACACTATTCAACCAGGACCTTTTCCCCGCCAAACAGTTTGCATTTTTAAATATTTACCGCGAGTATTTGAATTATCATTTAAGAGGCATAGTTTCTGCTAAAGGTTTAAAATATATCGAACAACACAATTTATTTAAAAGCTGAACGACAAGTAAAGATAAAAGTGATGAAGAAGAGTTTAACTATCAGCCTTGCCATATTTATATCCGCACATCTTTTTTCGCAGGAAAAGGTAACACATACCTACTCACTTAAGCAAGCAGTTGATTTTGCGCTGGATAATAACCACAATGTAAAAAACGCAAAGTTGGACATGGTGAAGGCCAAGGCTTTTAACTGGGAGATTCTTACTCAGGGTTTGCCACAAATGAGCGGAAGCGTAGATTATAATTACTATTTTAAAAAGCCCATTGTCCCTGCATTTAGTTCCTTTTTCAGCGATCCGAACAGTCCTTTGGCACCATATGCAAGTTCTTTTAAAGATATTTCCTTCGTACTACCCAATAACCTGCAGGCAGGTTTTCAGCTAAATCAATTACTGTTCGATGCCCGGTACATATTTGGTATACAAGCCCGCAAGGATCTCTATAAAACAAGCCGGCTGGCAAAGGAAGCAACTGATATTGACATTAAATATGCCGTTACAAAGGCCTATTACCAGGCAGAAGCCGCCCAGGAATCAAAAGCCCTGCTACAGGAAAACCTGAAATTAATAGATAAGCTATTAGGCGATGCAAAAGCAGTTTTCGGCCAGGGTTTATCCGAAGAGTTAGATGTAAACCGCCTTGAGTTGGCCCAGGCTACTCTGCAAAGCCAGATCAACCTACAAAATCAACTGGCAGAAGTTGGACTGGCAAATTTGAAGTTTCAAATGGGTGAACCCCTCAGCGATGATATTATAATAACGGACAAGCTGGATGACTTAAAGGCCGGCCTTACGCTTTCTACCGAAAATAAATTTGACCCGAAAAACCGTGTTGAATATAACCAGCTAAATACTGCTATAATATTGCAGGGGTTTAACATTGCGCAAAAACGCAGCGGA
>JAQBNQ010000488.1 GCA_028288545.1 Bacteroidota bacterium | reverse complement strand
CCCTTCAGCTAGGAGAGGTTGCTATTCAAAAACCACCACCCCGCCGAGGCAGCAAATGCAACAGTATCCCAAGGCGATATTCCTGCATATACAAAGTTGCCACGCCTTTCAAGGCGTGGATAGTGGTTCCTGGGAGAATTCCAGGGCTTCAGCCCTTTAATAATTGAGGGCGGCCATTGTCGCAATCAATCCCACCCATTGTCGTTTTTACACACCTCAGCTTATAAAACGCACCCGTATCTTTGTACTGTAATTATTAAAAAACGTAAAACTGAATAACATGGAAACCGCATCAAAATCTATTACCATAGAAACAACGGTAAAGGCCTTGCCCGAAAAAGTTTGGAAGTTCTGGAGTTTACCCGAGCATATTACCAAATGGAATAACGCCTCAGACGATTGGCACACTCCCCGCGCCGAAAACGATTTGCGTGTTGGTGGAAAATTTTCTGCCCGCATGGAAGCTAAAGACGGAAGTTTTGGCTTTGATTTTGGCGGTGTGTATGATGAAGTAAAAAACAACCAGCTTATTGCTTATACACTGGGCGATGGCAGAAAAGTGAAAATCACCTTTTCGGCTATAGGCAACGATACGAAAGTTACCGAAACCTTCGATGCGGAAAACACAAACCCCATCGAAATGCAAAAAAACGGATGGCAGGCTATATTGAATAATTTCAAAAAATACGTTGAGGCCAATTAAAGGTTGCAACAAGGTTATGCGCTACAAAGGCAATAGGGCCGTGGGTTTCAGGCCATTAGTTTAAACAACAGTGTTTTAATTAAGTGGAAAACTAAATGCAAAGTTGCTGACGAAATAGATTTACATTTCTGGGTAAAATCCTCCCAGATGAAAATATTACTGATCGATGACGAGCACTGGGAGTCTGATATACTACAGGCGTCCATAAGATTAATAGGCAAGGAAAGCAGCGTTGAATGTTGCTACGCCGATAACCCGGTTAAGGGATTGGCTATGATGGATAACATGGAAACCAACCTGCCCGATTATATTTTTTTGGATATAAACCTGGGTGGCTCCTATTCATGCGCCGACACACTTGCACAACTAAAGCGGAACGAACGCTATTCTAAAATTCCGGTGGTCATTTATACAAACGAGGAGATTGCATGGAGAAAAGATTTTTGGAAAAAATCAGCCGCCAAATATTTCCTTACCAAGCCCAATATTGATGAATTAATGTCCGTGATGCGCTTTCTTACCAATGTGCGCCTGCCCGAGGATGAATTGCAACAGGTTGGTAGGAAATTGGTTTACCTGAATTGAAATGCAGCCTGAAGGCCACCCTAGCTTTGTAGTCTTAATGGATATACATATAAAATATTGGCATTTGTTTTGTTTTAACTGCAATCCCAGGATGTGCGGAGGGGTAATTAGCTGGAACGATTACCTCTCCGCCGCTTGGACCTAAGTTTTATCTCGGCAAATTAGAAAAGGTAGTTATTGATATATGGCGGAACAGGCAAATTAATGGGAAATTAATTCCTCCACGTAAAGCATGGCCGAATCCCGCATGTTGTTCGAAACCTTATATCATTTAGACGCTCTATTCGTATAGTTGCCACGCCTTTCAAGGCGTGGGATTTTTTCCCGCAAGTCCCAGGGCTTTAGCCCTTTAATAACTGGGGATGGCATAAAGGGCCAATGCCCTGACTAATGTTTTTATTATTTTTACCAGCGCCCTGAACTGCGAAAACTCAAATTCTAAAGGGGTACCATCAGTGAGTGTCTTGATTGAAAGATCTAAAAGTGCCAACGGCTCTTTTTCTTTATCTTCTGGATTTCCGAGAAACCATTTTTTAATTCAATCTTTAGTTTGACCAACTTTCGCGCAAGGTCTAGGAACCATCGGCGATACATCTTTTTGGTATACTCCAGATCCTCATAAGGTGCTTTTAGTTCGTGCAACTCGCGAATAAAATAGAAGGCCCTGTTATCCATAGGATGCTGCTTGCACAGAGCAATCAAGGGTTCGACCAGCATGTCATAGACGATGTGCATTTGGGTTCTCGTTTCTCCCGGTTGCAGTTTCCATTCGCCTACAAGATGATTGAACTGAATTAAAAAAATATCATTCAACATGGGATTAGCCACATGATTCATGTTGAATTGGTCTAAATAATAGCTAATGCTCTGTACATGCGCTTTCCACTGTTGCTGAAACCTATCTGTCCTCGCATTGAGTTTCTCTACCTCGACATAAATCATCTTTTCCATTTCCATTGCCTGGCTGAAAGCCGCCTTAATGCCAGAGTGCAGTCCAATCAGTTTTTCAGGGCTGTCTGATCTTCGACTAATTATACAAGATGCGAAACTTGACGTATTCCATTCCTGAATTTGCTGCGTGTTGAACGCGCTCACTTTCGGTATCACGAAACCGAGGAACCCTTTGGCCTTAAGCAGTCTGCTTACTTTTGTAAACGCGTCCGCTTGTTGGACGGCACCAGAACCTAATTTCCCAGCCTCATAGGCCATGTAGTCGAACAAGGTGTCTAGTTGTTCGTTGGTCTTGTAATTGTCATACACCCTTTGGGCTATGATAGCTCCAATCACGGAGCCGACCGCAATGGCTACAAGTAACCAACTATCATCACTTCCGTAGATATCTCCGCTGTAAAAATTAATGTCCATTAGTAAGTTGAATATCGTCGGTAAAGGGTACGTAAATAAATCTTTATTAACTAGCTTTTGTTACAAGACCAACCATCACCTAGTGATTGCCTCTAGTATCTAAATATATACAATTTTTAACCATTATTTTCACGAGGCATTTATTATCACGGTAGTATTCCATGGATCATCTCTACAATGCTTAACGGTAGATGTTTTCCTTCTCGAGTTGAACGCAAACTAAGTGAATATCAGGTTAAACAACAAAATCCTAATTCCCCGCTATTTTGCACAAATTCCGCTAAGCGCTCTACGCTGCTTTTATTTGTTTTTGCTATCGGTTTTTTGCCACGCCTTTCAAGGCGTGGGTAATGAATCTCCAGGCAAGTCCCAGGGCTTTAGCCCTTTCCCTCTTAGTGGCACCCAGCGGATAATAATATTTCAACATTAATTTGCTTCAAGTTGAATACCTTCAAAAAATGAATTCGTACAAATCCCGAAATCATCCTTGGTTACTTATAAGTGTATTTCTGCTGTGCTATTACAATACTAATGCGCAGGGCGGTACCTGGGTTTGGATGAACGGTCCGGATACGCTCAATGGCAAAGGAAATTATGGAACCAGGGGAGTAGCTGCAGCAAGTAACTGCCCGCCGGCATTTTATCAGGCGGCTCAGTGGAAGGATAAACAGGGAAACCTATGGATATATGGAGGGCAAGGTGCAAACCCCTATAGATTACCCGGTGATCTGTGGAAATTCGACCCAATAGTTAATATGTGGACCTGGGTTAATGGCTCTGGTATAGGAACCGCCAGCGCTACATTCGCAGCACTTGGCATTCCATCGCCGGCCAACAACCCCGGGGGACGGCAACTTGGTTATCCTTCATGGACAGATACCAGCGGCGATCTGTGGCTATTTGCGGGGAATGGTTTATGCGATTTATGGAGATACAACATTGCAAGCAATGAGTGGACCTGCATGGCTTATACATACAGCCCGGGAATATTCGGTAATTTGTATCAACTGTCTGATTCGGCTATACCAGGATATCGTAGAGAGGAGAATGCCGCCTGGACAGATGCAAATAATAATTTATGGTTATTTGGGGGCCAGCGCAGCACGGGAATAGCTAACGATCTGTGGCGCTATAATGTGGCGCTGGGGCAATGGGCATGGATGGGCGGAAGTCAATCTTTGAACGATGCAGGCAGCTACGGAACATTAGGTGTTGAAAGCCCTGCCAACCGGCCGCCGGCACGGGAAGGCAGAACGCGTTGGACAGATAGTTGTTACCTGTATCTGGCCAGCGGGGCGGGCCAGGGCTTGTTCAATGATGTTTGGCGCTTCAATTTAAATAACAATTATTGGACATGGATTGGGGGCGACTCTGGCAATGCTCCCAACGGGCAATACACTGCATATTGTTACACTGCCAATGGCGATATGCCGGCAGGAAGAACGGAAGAACGTACAGCCCAGTTAAATGGCTGCACACCGCTTTTATTTATGTGGGGCGGCAATAATCATAGTGGTCACTTAAACGATTTATGGAGTTTCGACCTGGGCAGCAATAAGTGGAAGTGGATAAGCGGTACTGACACAGGCACATTTTATGGAAATTTCGGTACAAAAGGCGTTCCTTTAGCAACGAATATGCCACCCGGAATGATGGGAGGTTGTTTTTGGGGTGATAACAGTGGTCATTTATGGCTATGGGGTGGCGAAGGCCAGGGTGGTTCATACAATGCCATGTGGGAATTCATTCCGGACCCCACCTGTCTGTCAATTGATACCAGTAATCTAAGTTACCAGCTTTCCCGCACCTCAATATGCAATGGCGATTCGGCGCTGATTAGTTTTAATACTGGCTATTCTTTAAGCGTTGCACCCAATAGCAATGTAACATGGCTTGATTCGCTTCATGCCTTGTTGAAACCCGATTCAACCACAGTGTTTACTATTAACGGCTATACTCCTTGTGGCAACTATAGAGTTCAAAACTTCACCCTGCCGGTTATGGGGAGTAGTAATCTCAGTTACCAGCTTTCCCGCACTTCAATATGCAATGGCGATTCAGCGTTGATTAGCTTTAATGGCGGCTATTCTTTAAGCATTGCTCCTAATAACAATGTAAGTTGGCTTGATTCGCTTCATGCCTTACTAAAACCCGATTCAACCACCGTTTTTACTATCAGCGGCTATACTGCGTGTGGCGACTACAACAGCCAAAACTTCACCCTGCCCGTTACGGGTAGTAGTAATTTAAGTTACCAGCTTTCACGCACCTCAATATGTAATGGCGATTCGGCGCTGATTAGTTTTAATGGTGGCTAT
>JAQBNQ010000448.1 GCA_028288545.1 Bacteroidota bacterium | reverse complement strand
ATAGCCAGTACTTAATACTCCGTACTATTATTTACTTTCGCTTAAAACACTAATTATTCAATATGCGTTACGAAGCCATTAACCCTGAACTTTTTAAGCTGAACAGGAAAAATTTCACCAAACAGATGAAGCCGAATTCGATTGCTGTTTTTGTGTCAAACGAAACAGTAACACGCAGTGCCGATTCTGCTTATAAATGGAGACAGAACCCCGACCTTTTTTACTTATCAGGCATAGACCAGGAACAAACTTACCTCATACTTTTTCCTGACGCACCGGAGGAAAAGTACAGGGAGGTTTTATTTGTTTGCAAAACTAACGAATACATTATGTGGTGGGAAGGAAAAAAGCACACCATGGAAGAAGCATCGCGTATTTCGGGGGTGGAAACCGTTTTATGGAGCGAACAGTTTGAGAACATTTTTACCATGTTGATGCACTACACCGAAAATGTTTACCTCAACGCCAACGAGCACGACCGCAGCATATCAATGGGTGAGGCTACAGAAATAAAATTTGCCCGTAAAGTAATTGGCAATTATCCGCTGCATAAATACGAAAGGGCCGCCCCTATAATGCATAAACTCCGCGCATCAAAATCAAGTTACGAGGTGGCCTTGTTAAACCGCGCAATTGATATTACCCGCAAAGGTTTTATGCGGACTTTAAAAATGATAAAGCCGGGTGTTTGGGAATATGAAATTGAAGCGGCGCTAACGCATGAGTATCTCATAAACCGCGCTGCGGGCCATGCTTACCAACCAATTGTAGCCACTGGCCAAAATGCCTGTGTACTGCACTACATTAGCAATGAGGCTCAATGCAAAGCGGGCGAATTAGTGTTAATGGATTGCGCAGCAGAATATGCCAACTACAACGCCGACTTAACCAGGACAGTGCCTGTTAGCGGCAAATTTACCAAGCGCCAGAAAAATGTTTACAACGCGGTGTTAAGGGTTCATCGCGAAGCACGGGATATGATGAAGGCTGGAATGGTGCTGAATGAATTGAACCAGTCCGTGGGAAAAATAATGGAAGCCGAATTAGTGAAGCTCAGATTATTGACCTTAAGCGCCATCAAAAAGCAAGACCCCGCAAGTCCCGCTTACAAAAAATATTTTCCGCACGGAACGGCTCACTTTCTGGGGCTGGATGTTCATGATGTGGGCAACCGCTTCGAAAAACTAAAGGCGGGTGCCGTGCTTACCTGCGAACCGGGTATTTATATTCGCGAAGAAAACCTTGGTATCAGGATAGAGAATAACATCCTAATTACCAATGGCAAACCGGTTGACCTGATGGCTAACATTCCTATCGAAGCTGACGAGATAGAGGCTATAATGAATGATAAATAATGTGGTGTGTGAAAGTTGATAGACGACACCCAGTGTCGCAACAATTTTTACTTTCGCTTAATATTTTAAAGACTTAACCCTGTCTCTTGCAACTTATTAACCTGGCAAATATCCTTACCCTCATAAACTTGTTGTCGGGGTGCATGGCTATTGTTTTTATGTTCAACTACCGGATGGATCTTGTTCCGTATTTAACGGTGGTATCTTTGATAGCCGACTTTTTTGACGGATTTGCAGCCCGCTTTACCAAAAACCCTACGGACATAGGCAAACAACTGGATTCTCTGGCCGATGTGGTAAGTTTTGGTTTGGTACCGGGCGCTATTATGTTTCAACTGCTGTTTCAAAAATACGAGAGCGATCCTGTTTTTTATTCCACCACTAAAATGTACCTGCTTTCGGCCCCGGCTTTTTTAATTACACTTTTTGCTGCCTTGCGCCTTGCCAAGTTTAATGTAGATACGCGTCAAAGCGATAGTTTTTTAGGACTGGCCACTCCTGCTGCCACCATATTTGTAGTAGGCTTCTTGCTGGTATTTATGCATAACTCTTTCGGCTTATCCGAACTCATATTTCAACGCAAAATCCTGTATGTTATCGTTGTGCTTCTTTCGGCCCTGATGGTGTCTGAAATCCCAATGTTTGCTTTTAAATTCAAATCATTTGCTTGGCAGACTAACCAAACCGTTTACCTGTTTATAATTCTTTCGGTTATTTTACTGGCAACACTTAAATTCGCAGCAATTCCGCTGCTGATAATATTGTACATAACCGTTTCAATTATATCAGCAATAAGAAAAAAGAAATCTTTAACCACTTAACGAAACTGACATGAACTTTAGAGCCGAAATAGATGTAATGCCTTTAAAAGAATTACTCGACCCACAAGGCAAAGCTGTTGAACATAGTTTAGACAAGCTGAACTTTAATGATGTAAAAGACGTTCGCGTTGGCAAACACATCACCATTAAACTTGCAGCCGCCAATAAAGATGAAGCCCATGCCCAGGTTGAAAGCGCTTGCAAAAAATTGCTTGCAAACCCAATCATGGAGGGCTTTAAGTTTGAATTGGTACAAGAGTAGTTGCTAGTTGTTAGTTGACTGTTGCCAGGAATTATACGGTTACAGCTGACTGTCGTCGGTGAACCACGCACTTTAAAAAATGGCTGCTTCTAAATTATTTATTGTTCCTACGCCGGTTGGTAATCTTGAGGATATAACCCTTCGTGCCTTAAGGATTTTGAAAGAAGTAGACCTGATACTTGCCGAAGATACCCGGCAAACCAAAAAACTGCTGGACCACTACAATATTCAAAAGCAGTTAGTTGCCTATCATAAATTTAACGAGCATAAAACCGTTGAGTCGGTTACTGAAAAACTCAACTCGGGGCTAAGTATTGCTTTAGTAAGCGATGGCGGTACTCCCGGTATTTCTGACCCCGGACATATACTCATCGCAGCTTGTGTTAAGCAAAATATTACCATAGAATGCTTACCCGGCGCAACAGCCTTTGTGCCGGCCCTCATCAATTCGGGCTTTGCAACAGATGAATTCGTTTTCATTGGTTTTCTTCCTCACAAAAAGGGAAGAATGACAAAGCTGAAAGAAATAGCGCTGGAAGAGCGCACAATCATACTTTACGAATCTCCGTTTCGTGTATTAAAGTTGTTGGAGGAATTAAAGTTGCATATCGGTGAGCGTAGAATTTCAACCAGCCGCGAAATATCTAAAATGTTTGAAGAGACCAATCGTGGTACAGCAGAGGAACTAATAGCGCACTTTACCAAAAAAGAACCACGCGGTGAATTTGTTGTAATAATAGCCGGTAACGAATAATCTACCGTTCAATTATCTCCTTAATTTTTTGAATGAAAGCATCCATCCCGCTCTCCGAATGTTCTTTGCCTTCCTCATTCGCAAAGCCTTTTTGAGTCCAGGTAAATGTAGTATGATCTTTATCAATCGGGGTAATAGTATAATGCACGGTAGAATAATTTTCAGGTAAATCTGCGAGTCCTGTAAAACCGCTCCAATAACTATAGGTTAGTTTTTGGTTAGGCACATTTTCAAGTACAATACCTTTATCACGGTATTTATGCCCTTCATATGCTCCCTGAAAAATCACTTCACTGCCAACTTTCCAGTCCGTTATAGTTTCAGTTCCAAAAAGATATTCTTTAATTATTTCGGGATTAGTTAACGCTTCCCAAACCTTTTCCGGAGTTGCATTAACGTCAATTGATTTTGATACCACCAGGTCGTTTCTCATGATTTTTATGTATGTACTAAAGTAAAAAATAGCTGCGTTGAATGCAAAGATTATATATTGAGGAAATATCCTTGATTAGATTACTTTTAAAGGAGGTATTTGCGGCGTTCTATAGTTAATAGAGGTATTTACTACTATATCATTCTGATCGACAATGGTTATTATTGTCCCCTTGACCTTTAGTTTCCTATAATTATTACGTATGGAACCGGTTTGTACACCTTTAAAAAAATCTAGTCCTCTTCCCATAACAATCAGCCAACGTCTATCAACTTCAATACTTCTGTCGTGAATTGCCGTTTTGAAAGCCCAAGTAAACAAGCAAAATTCTTCTTTCTTTAAATATGCTGAAACATCTCTAAAATATTGCTCAACTAACAACTTTCTAGCAGCATTATCAGAAGCAGTTGTTAAATTAATTGTAGGGTTAACAGTGCAAGAAAGAATAGTTTTAATTAGTTCAATCAAATTTGTAACCTGAACATCAGTACGTATATAAGGATCTATGATTTCGAATCGCTTTCCGCCCAAAAAATATTTTCCAAACAAAGATTTGTAATTAAAATTTGTGTCATCCTCTATGAGATGAATTAACTTCTGAGAAGGATCGACTATGCTCATGCCCTTTTTTTGAAGTAGCTGATCCTTTGCAATCTGATCATCAATAAATTCATGCACTAACACCTCGTAAATATCGTTTGTTACTTTTTCATTTGGAGAATCGTCAATATTATATCCTTGCGAACGCAAGAATCCAACAATCGCACTACTGCTTCTATTTAGTTCTGTTGCAACTTTTCCAAGTCGTCTATATAGCTTTGGCATATTTAGTAAAATAAAAATATTGTAATACAAACCTTAATCCAAAGGACCCGAAAAAGGCCTTTATCTATCGCTCTCCAAAAATAACACTTCCCAATCTAACTAAGGTGGCCCCATGTTTCAAAGCAATTTTATAGTCGGAACTCATACCAATCGACAATTCTTTAAAATAGTCGTTGCCTTTAAAATATTGCTCCTTCACAACCCCAAACAATTTTTGTAAGCCCTCAAACTCAGCCCCTATCTTTTCTTCATCATCCGTGTTGGTTGCCATTCCCATCAATCCGCAAATGCGAATGTTTTTCATCCCTTCAAATTCTTCGCTCTGCAACAGTTCTTTTAGTTCCTGTTCGCTCAACCCGAATTTTGTTTCCTCATCGGCAATAAAAATTTGCAGGAGGCAATTTATTACGCGGTTATTCCTTTCTGCCTGCTTATTGATCTCAACAAGCAGTTTCAAACTATCAACTGAATGAATCATAGAAACCAAAGGCGCCGCTTGTTTTACTTTATTTGTTTGCAGGTGGCCTATCAGGTGCCATTCAATATCCGCTGGCAATAATCCATGCTTTGTGGCCAGTTCCTGCACTTTGTTTTCACCGAATATCCTTTGGCCTAGATTGTATAATTCCAGGATGCTTTCTACCGGTTTGGTTTTGGATACCGCAACCAAGCTCGCGCCAGTTTGATTTATTTCCTGAAGTAGCGCTTTGTAATTTTCAGTATTCATTTAGCTTTACCCTATAATTTTGGGCTAATTTACATGAAGCGTATCATTCCATTCATACTATTACTTTGCATAGGCTGTAAACAGAAACTGCCCGGTATACCATCAAGCGTTATCCCGATTGAAAAAATGAAGTATATTTTGGTAGATATGCATATTGCCGATGGGGTTTCGCAAACCAAGGCACAGGGTGGTGTTAACGAAAAGCAATTGATACGCGAATACTATGCGCAGATATACAAAAACAACGGAGTAACCGAGCAGGATTATATTAAGAGTTACCATTTTTACGAGGATAATCCCGCCTTGCTGAATAAGTTATACGAGGATGTATTAACCGAAATGAGCAAAGTGGAAGCCATTGAAAGCAAGGATTCGATACCCGTTAAACAGGACAAAAAATAAAGAATATGCATAAAGTAGTGGCAAACGCCGAAGAAGCAGTTAAAGACATTCCGAATGATGCGGTACTAATGTTGGGAGGATTTGGTTTGTGTGGAATTCCTGAAAACTGCATTACCGCCCTTATTAAAAAAGGAATAACGGGGCTTACCTGTATTTCTAATAACGCAGGTGTGGATGATTTTGGAATTGGCCTGATGCTTAAAACCCGCCAGGTAAAAAAGATGATGAGCAGCTACGTTGGCGAAAACGCCGAGTTTGAAAGACAACTGCTTTCGGGCGAACTGGAAGTAGAATTGATTCCGCAGGGAACTTTGGCGGAAAGGATAAGGGCCGGTGGGGCTGGTATTCCGCTATTTGCAACGCCAACCGGTTATGGAACTGAAGTTGCCGAAGGAAAAGAAACACGTGAGATTGAAGGTAAAATGTATGTAATGGAGCAATGGCTAAAGGCCGACTTTGCCATAGTAAAAGCATGGAAAGGTGATACATTAGGGAACCTTGTTTACAAAGGCACTGCCCGTAACTTTAACCCTATGATGGCCACCGCTGGAAAAATTACAATTGCCGAGGTAGAGGAATTAGTTGAGCCGGGCCAACTGGACCCGAATATGATTCACACTCCTGGCATTTATGTTGACAGGATATTTAAAGGAAGTAATTACGAAAAAAGAATTGAGCAGAGAACAACGAGGAAATGAGAATTAGTGAATGTGGGCAATTAGCGAATTAGCGAATGAACAAATTTGACGAATCTGTAACCAGACAAATGAGTAAATTAAGCAGCCAAGACAAAACCAAACTGTAAACTGTAAACCATAAACCGAAAACTGTCATATGCCATTAGATAAATTTGGAATTGCGAAACGAATAGCGAAGGAATTGCGCGATGGTTATTATGTAAATCTTGGTATTGGTATTCCCACCCTGGTAGCGAATTATATACCGGATGGGATGGACGTAATATTGCAAAGCGAAAATGGCTTATTAGGCATGGGACCTTTTCCGTTAGAGAGCGAAGTTGACCCTGATATGATAAATGCAGGCAAGCAAACAGTAACCACCTTAAAAGGCTCGTCATTGTTTTCATCAGCAGATAGTTTTGCAATGATACGCGGAGGCCATGTTGACCTTACAGTTTTAGGAGCCATGGAAGTTGCCGAAAACGGAGACATCGCTAACTGGAAAATTCCGGGAAAGATGGTGAAGGGTATGGGTGGTGCAATGGATCTTGTTGCCAGCACCGATAATATTATTGTTGCCATGATGCAAACAAACCCCAAAGGAGAATCGAAACTACTACCGGCCTGCACTTTGCCTATAACCGGTAAAGGGTGTATTAACCGGGTACTTACCGAACTTGGTTTTTATGAAATAAAAGACGGGGCTTTTCACTTAACTGAAATTGCACCGGGTGTTACTGTTGAAGAAATAAAAACCAAAACAGCCGGTAAGCTTGTTATCAGCGACCAATTGAAAACCATGGAAGTTTAACCGGAGTATTAATTAACCCGATGCTAAGACCAAAACCATCTCTGCTCTTTGCCATTTTTGCATGGAGCTTACTCATTTTGAGATTCGGTTATCAATACGGCACGGGCGACCAGGTTGAACTGCTACCCTACACGCTCTTTTTACACGACAACAGTCTTTACCTACACGACTTTTTCATACAGGGCCTGAACGCCTCTGTACCTAATGAACGCACCGTGATGGCTTACCTGTTATTGCCTTTTGTAAATCATTTGGAGATAATGTGTTTTGTTCTTCAGTTCCTTACCACTATTGTTTTATTAATGGGTCTTCAAAAACTGGTCTTCAGGTTTATTAAAAATAAATACCTGGGTTGGATAGCGATTTTAATTGCCATGATACCCCTAAATAATTTTACGCTGGGTGATGTCGAAATGTACTCGGAATGTATACAGGCCAGTAGCCTCGCTGTGGCCATTATAGTTTGGGCGCTGAATTTATTTCTCGACAGGAAATATGTGTGGACTGCTATACTGATGTCAATAGCCACTTTTATACAAGTGCTGGAAGGATTAGATGTGATGATAGTGCTTTGTGTGTTGATGCTGTTTATGGTGTTTTTAAAACAGATCCCGTTTAAAACCCTGCTTATCTTTGGTTGTATCTATGCCTTTACCGCAGGCATTTACCTGGTACTTATTTTTAAGGCGAAGCAATTTGACGGAGGCATGACCAACGACCGCCTGTTTCATATTCTTTTCGAATTCCGGCACCCGCATCATTTTATTTTCAGCAGTTTTCCGAAAATAAGAATGGTGCTATTTTTTGCACTTACCTTTTTATCCTTCATTTACTTTTCTGAGCACTCTTCCAAAATTTTTGAATTTACCTTGGTGGGTCTGTTCGGCATCATCATATACGCCCTGGCGGTTGACGACTTCCATAACGTATTTGTTGCCAACTTTCAGTTTTACAAAATCACCATCTGGATGAAGTTTTTGGGCGTAGTTGCAGCCGTTGGCCTGGCTGAAGAATTATATTTTTCCAAATGGAAATTACCCTCCTATTTTAAATTGGAAGCCGTTGCCATTTTAACTGTTATAGTTTTAAGCTGGATGGTAATTTTAAGATTTAACCAATACCTCCCCTATCATGTTCCGTTCCAGATATTCGCCTTAAAGGAAAAGGACGACATGATAGATATTTGCGAGAAAATAAAAACCGTTACGCCTAAGGATGCAGTTTTTATTCAACCATTTGAAAACACCGAACTGAAATTTTACGCACAGCGCTCCAGCTTTGTAGAATTTAAGGCCAACGTGCGCAACAAAAAATTTGTAAACGACTGGTATCAAAGAATACTGCTGATTTACGGCCTATCGCCAAATAGTTCGGAAAAAGGCTTTGCACTGCAAGGGTTGGCAGATGTAAATTATTATACGCATAACTTGTGGCGGTTCAATGCGCGGGGCGGATTTGGCATTACCCATATGCTTGTAAATAAAGATTACAGGCCGCCTTTTGGCACTTTAATTGTTTCGAACAATTCCTATGCAGTATATCAACTTTAACGGTAACATATACCCGGAACATGAAACACTGCTTCCTGCTACCAATCGCGGTTTCAGATATGGCGATGGATTTTTTGAAAGCATGGTTATGTTCAATAAAAAGATTCCGTTAATGGATTATCACTGGAGCCGGATTGATTTTACGGCCCAGGTTTTGGCCACCGTGCTACCATCGCGACTTGACATGGAATCACTGCATAGTATGTTTCTTGACCTTGCATCTGTAAACGACGCAGTAGTAAATGCCCGTATCAGGTTACAGTTTTACCGGAAGGGAAAAGGCCTTTATTTACCCGATGAAGACGAACTGGGCTACGCCATAACCATGGATAAGATTGACAACTCTAAATTTGAAAATACCGGGGGACTAAAAGTAGGAATGCGGGATGATTGCTACAAAGCAGTTTCGATGGTAAGCGACTTAAAAAATTCGAGCGTGTTGATGTACGTGATGGCCGCCCAATATGCAAAAACCGAGGGATGGGATGATTGTATTTTAAGCAACCATTACGGCCAGGTCTGTGAATCTATAAGCTCGAATATTTTTATGGTAAAGGACAATAAAATTGTTACCCCTGACCTGGATAGCGGTTGTGTTAACGGCGTAATGCGTAGCTACCTGCTTTCGCTGCATAACGATATTGAAGAAAGAGCGATTAACCCGGATGAATTAACCAACGCCGAGGAGATTTTTCTAACCAACGCGGTTAAAGGAATACAAAGTGTAAAGGAAATGCAGGGCAAAGTCTACACCAGTAAAATGGCTGATAAACTTACCACCCTCATCAATGAAAAACTGTTGGTTCAGTAGACCCTATTTTTCAAGCAGTTTTACCTTCTTTACAATATCTGCCTTTTTTTGTAAGTATTGATTGTACTTGTCTAACCCAATTATTGATTTTAAGGTTCCTTCAATAGTGGCTGTACTACGTGCTTCAATAACTTTTACCATTTCCGGTTTGTTATTCTCCGGATTTTTGAAAAGCTCCACCTGGTTTTTTGCGTTGTTGCTTATAAGCGATCTTACTTTGGCAAGTTGATCATCTGGCAGCTTCAATTCGATGTTAAGCATCTTTACAACTGCTTCACCGTGTTCAGCTTTTTTAAATAAATACAAACCCGTGTTTTCCTGCGCTACGCAAAAAATAAAGAGGCCAAGGGTCAAAACTGCGGTGGTTATTATTTTCTTCATTTTAAATACTGTTTGAGTGACGAAGGTAGAATTTTTCTGGTTCAGCAATAAGGGTTATAGATTATGATATTGTACGAAAGACGAGAGACAAGGTTTTAATAGTTGCAAGAGGATGTTCGCCATATTTTCTCAGTACAGCAATAAGCCTATATTTGCAACAAATCCACCACTATGAATTTTAAGTATTCGGTTTTTATTATGTTAGGCTGCCTGCTTTTTTTAGGCGGCTGCAAGCCAAAAACAACAACCAAGGCCCCAAACCTTGTTTTTAAATTCGTTTTTGACTCTACCCAGGCAAGATTGAACAATTTTGGACAGCCAGCTTCAATGCCCTCGGGTCATGCAGGGCAAAACCCAAGTATGAACTCCTTAAGCGCACATTACATCGAATTGGCACCAAGCGGCCTTACTGCACTCGGCCAGGGGTTGGTATTGTACTCCACACCTAGCAGCTATGCCGGTGGGGATACAGCTATCGATTTTGCACAGGAACCGCTTACAGCAAACAACGGAACAGTGTTTAGTGTTCCCATCAAAAATGTTACACCCGGTACTTATCAATACCTGCGGGTTTCGCTGGCTTACCAGAATTTTGATGTTCAACTTTATGTCGATACCACTGTTAACGTTTCGGGGAATAACATTACTGTTCAACAATCCCTTCCCTGCACCGTGGCAAGTTTTGTTGGCTTCGATACATACATCAGTAGCTACAAAGTAAAAACTCAGAGCATTACCGTAAACGCCAGTAAAAAACAGGGATACTGGGGCTTTGAATCCATCGGCTCAATCGCTTATGGTCCATATAGCTATCCTTACAATTACCTTACCTCGGGCCAGGCACCTGTAGGGGCTACTACTGTTGTTAATCCTCTTTTTGCTACTTCGCCAATACCTGCGGGTAGCTGCGTCGCAACTGGTCAGTTTAATACTAACGGGTCTTTAAAAATTACCGGAAATGAAACCCAGGATG
>JAQBNQ010000439.1 GCA_028288545.1 Bacteroidota bacterium | reverse complement strand
CTACCACACCCGAGCCGGCATTGATATTAAAATTGCTGAACGTTTGTCCTAATCCTGCAACTGTACTGTTTGCCGCAGTAGTTATTGTCAAATTTGAGCCTGCGCTCCAGGTTGCTGTTGGTACTGTACCGGCCGTTGAAGCATGGTTATAAGTTCCACCTGAAGCGACTGTTAAACTCGCTGCCGAACCGGTTACGGCGCCCCCGTTATTTTTTATGGTTCCCGTTGATGAAACGGTTACCCCTGCTGCGGTGGTAATAACAGTAGTAGTGAAGGCGTTGCTGGTGTTAACCTGCAAGGTACCCGATATATCACCTTTTTGAGTTGCCGTTGTAATGAAATTAAGGGTAAAAGTGGCAGTAGTGCTTCCAAGTATAAGTGTAGACCCACTTGAAACGACGAGTGCATTCAAAGCAGAACCAATATTTAATGAAAGCGTGACATTTGCCACAGTAGATTGCAGGGTTACAGTGGTATTACCGGTTACTGTTAATGAATGTATGGTTTGCGTTGGTATGGAAGTAACGTTTATGGTACTCCCTGAAGCCGCATCAAAGGTTACATCATCTGCTGCAACGGGAATCCCCGCGCCGCCCGTACCACCCGAAGTTGCAGACCAGTTTGCTGCTAGGGCCCATGTAGCATTGGCACCACCAACCCAAAATCTGGCTGCACCGCTGGAATGCTGCAACAGAAAAAATGAGAACACAAGAACTATAAGAAACTTAGGGGTAAAATTTGATCGAAACATTTTTCTACAGGGGTTTGATTTTTATACGATAAATTGAATTCTGCTCACAAAACCATACACTACCATCCATGAAAGTACCCACTATGGACACTTCACCTCTCAAACCCCGTAAATTCGATACTCAATCCCAAGCCACGTTTTTGAATAAAATGCGCTAGTTTTTATCAAAAAGTCTGTAGAAAAGGGGGTTTTTCAACATTCTCACACTACTTCGTTGCAAAGATACGGGGGGATTATCTTTTTGTCAACAAAATAACAAGATTAAATTACGCAAACATTACGCCATTTATGGCTGTTTAAAACCGGGTAGGGACGACCCATGAATTAGCTATGGGAAATGTTATAATTAAAGACAATATTTTGGCCCTTCAAAATTGAAGTTTTTTTCCTTACCTGGCAACTTCAAATTTTTTCATTATTGACTGCCCGCAACCGGTAATACGACAAAGGTAAAAGCCCGGTGCAAGGGAAGAAATGTTTAAGGACATCATTTGGTTTCCAGTACCGGTTACAACCGGCGCCGCCTTTCTACCTGTTTCGTCAAATATTTCAACCGAAAAATCAGCCGGCGCTTCAGAAACGTTCAGCATCAAAATGTCGGTAGCGGGATCCGGACTTAATTCAAGGCTCATTTTAGCGCTTGCAAAACCTGATACTGAAGTAGCCAGCGATACGGTATCACGCACCGTTATCGAATCTGCAATCCCTTCGCTAAGATTATAGTAAGTGCCGCTAGGCGTATTTTCCAATTTAACCGCCTTCACCATGTAAAATTTTAAACCGGGTCCTGAGCCTACATCTACAAATGAATTTGCAGCAACGATATTATTTGAAACCCTATCGTACTTTCCAAATTCAGTAATACCACGATAAACATAATATCCCAATACACTATCAGTAGATGCAGCCCATGTAACGCTCACATTTTCGTTCGTATCACTCAATGCCACAATGTTAGAGGGAGAAATGATGTGCTGCCTTAAAGTAAGATCACCCATTAGCGCAACGTGCACAAAAGCGCCTCCATAATTTGTGGCATAAAGTGCACCTGTTTCGTTTTGTGTAAGCCTTGCTCCATAGCCAATATTTTCTCCCAGTGCCATGTGATGTAACTCCCAATGAGGCCGCCCGGCCCAGCAAACTGTAAGTGCGGGTTCGAGCGCACAAAGTGGTGAGCGAAGAAAATTATCGCTGTTATCCCAATCGCCAAAGTAGCTGCCAAAAAGCATACTGAAAATGCTTTTTACATGATGCGTTACAAAATCCGAACTGGAACCAATTCCACTGGCTCCATTAAAGTTCCCTCCACCGCAACCATAGCTCCATTGAAAATTAGCGGTATCTAATGTCGTTACGTAATCCAGCGAAAAAATATTGGAGTCACCAAGTATGGGCGCAAAATTTTTCCAGCCGTTAATTGCAAAAGCCTCGCCACCAAAGGCACCAAAATTATCATCAATCAATCCTCGCGCTATGGTGGTAATATTTTTCATCCGGTAGTTGTGATCTTTATCCAGGTATGTTTTCAGTAACTGTCTTTCGCTGCGCACAAATGATGGCATGTTGCTTAAGTCAATGCGGCTAACCTGTAATTCATTTTTACTGCCATAAGTCCAACTTTGGTCCCACTTGCCATCGCCCGGCCTGTTCTGATTTTCGGGCCGATACGCCAGTGTATCATTTACTGTTGCATCAGTAAATGAAAGATGCATGTTTGCATAAAAAATATCAGCCGGCCAGGCACCAAGGTGGTTGGGGTGACCATCCGGATTAATATCGCCGGAATACGGAACTGCAATATGTCCGATCAGAAGAACCGCTTTTACATTTACGCTGTCAGCCAAATAAATATTTCTGATCAAATTTTTCAGAGCCATATCATTATCGGCAGTTGAAACATCCAGTCGCTGCACGGCCCAGCCATCGCCGGAGATATCTTTCATCAATCGTTCTATCTCAACAGATAAAGAATCATTCAGCAAACTATCAACTATCATTACAAGCTTACCGCGGTATTCTATAACCGGTGCTTTAATACCTGCATAAATATATCCCTGTGCACTAATGGTTCCGTTTTTAGATACCCGGTATTCAAAAGCAGA
>JAQBNQ010000405.1 GCA_028288545.1 Bacteroidota bacterium | reverse complement strand
TTCCTGGTCAGTCATTATAATCTCCACCGCCTTACCTAAAAATTCATTGGTAATTTTGCGAATGCTATCCATTGTTAATTTACCGAAATTCTCTTTTATAACAATCATAGCTGAATCCCGCTTTCCTGATTGGGCAAGGGCTATGGTCAAAGCCAGTTCCCTAAGCTTATTTTCACCTTTTTGCTTTATTTCGGCCAGTTGCTGTATCTGGTCGTTAGACGCAAATGAAGAAAGAAACAAGTCGTTTTCCTTTGTTTTTTCAACGGCAAAATTGTAGGGTTCCAGGTATTTTAAATCACCGGTTAGCAAATAACCTCTTTGCCCGGTTTCAGCGTTAATAAGATAAACCATGTTATTACGCAGGTAAGTTTCCAGTTTGCTGTTTATCTTCTGCTCGTTATTTACAACTATTATTTTTTGCACCAGAACGATGCCTACCACAAATTGTATAGCTATTAAAACCGGGGATACGATTAAAAGATAAAGAGGACGTTTGTTAAGCACAAAAACTAAGTGTTAAACCGGTATTTCAATCGCTGACTTACATAGATACTATTTTTAAGCGAGAAACCCAATGGCCAAACCAAGGCGAGAGATCAATTTTTACTGGAAGAAGTTTCCGTAAAGCGTTCTTTAATTACATCCCAATAGTACTTTCCGTAGCCTACTAAAATTTCCTGTTCGGCCTTTATGTTTTTGGTGGCTTCAATCCACATAGTTCCGTCGTCAAACGGACGGAATACTGCATTGTTGGCTAATCCCTCAACACGTGTTATTCCTTTAGCATCGTTGGCATACATAGCCGGTCCTTGTACATCAATACAATCGCCGCTGCCATCACCGGCTTCCAGCAAGTATTCATCGCGCACCATATTTTCTATTTCAGCCGGGGTATGACGTGGACCGGTTATCTGCACGATGGCCTGTCCACGCTTAATATCTTCGGCTGCAAAAAGGCCTTTGCCCGAACCAGGGATAGTTGACTCTGCTATTATTATTTTCCTCATGTATACTTATTGTTCAACATTTCCGCGGGTTAGGAAAAATAAGGCGGAACACTTAAAAAATGTATTCCGCCTTATCCTTACGGTAATTTGAGGGTGCGAATCTAATTAAATCTAATCACCAAACCGAGGGTAGATATATATTCAGGCGTCGGCTTTAATAATAATCGTAAGTACTTTATTATTCACCTCAGTTTTTTGTAGTCATCATCACTGTTTCTTTAAGTCTATAAAGCACATTGCAATTAAATCTTTGTTGCACAAGGTCTGCCTCGGAATTGTTCAATGTAATTATTGTTTCGCCCGGTCTCACACTCTCCGAGGGTCGGATCCAGATGGTAATACCTTTTATAGCTAAGGCCTCTTGATAAAAATCAAGCGAGGGGTCATAACGACTAGAGATAATCACCGTGTTGTCAGTCACGGCATTTGCTTTTATCAATTCCGCAAAACCAAAATGATCATTCACTTCATAAACACTGCTTATCGTTTTGATAAAGGGAAAATAGAAGATTAATAAAAGAGTGGTACCGATGGCGACATTTTTGTAAGGGATATTCTTTATAAAGTAAGAGATACCTGCGTTAAACGTAATTGCGGAAAGTAAGGCCAAAAGCGGAAAGGATGGAGCACTATACCAATCATTTTTATTAATTGAAATTGAAATAGCTATCCAAAAAATAACAAGCGTAATCCAAATTGCCGCGATCAATTTTTTTTCAGTTGAGCCCGATATAAAATACACAGGCAAAGAGAGCAAAGCCAAAATCCACCATGGATTAAAATGCACCTCTACTATCCGCTTAAAAAAATAATACCAGGGGCTTCCGGTATTGAAATTTTCGTTGAACATTCGCCCTCTTATTTCCTCGTAAATAACTGTGTGAACATATCCCGGCGTTAGTTTTTCTCTTAGTAAGTAATACGCCCCTATACCAATAAATACGACGAAGACAGGCAGTAAATACTTTAAGCTAAACGATTTGCTTTTAAGATGGAACAACAACATGAGTGCTGTCCCTGGCAGAAAAAATATGCCGCCGACCCCTTTTGTAAGCATTGCTAAAAGCAGAAAACCGCAAAATAAAATGTAGTACCTGTATTTCCCGGTATTTATAAAGGAGAAGGCACTTAAAAAATACGCTGTCAGGAAAAATATAAGTAGAGTGTCGTAATCGCCGGTGCGCGAAACATGCATACAAATGTATCCGCCCGATGTACATAGAAATAGTACCGCAGAAACTGAAACCAGCCGGCTTTTAAGTTGACGGATACCAAAAGCAAAAAGCAGAATAACTGTTGAGAAAGCTGCAATAGCAGAAGGGAGTCTAACCGCTAACTCGTTATACCCTAGCATTTTCATGCTCATGGCTTGCAAAATGATCATTAATGGCGGCTTAACGTTCCACATATCTGGCTTGTACCTATAGGTAGTTACAAACCATTGGCCGGACCGGCACATTTCCAGTGCATTGACCGCCAGACGGGACTCATCCCACATATACAGCGGGTTGGCGTCAAGACGGTAGAAAATGA
Organism: Bacteroidota bacterium; assembly: GCA_028288545.1. Classification (GTDB taxonomy): domain Bacteria; phylum Bacteroidota; class Bacteroidia; order Chitinophagales; family LD1; genus Bog-950. Next base: position 8,954 of record JAQBNQ010000405.1, on the reverse strand, counting down.
AAAAGGCAGCTATAGATAATACTATAGCCGCACTCAAAAAAGTCTTTATTCGCGAAAGTTTAAACATTTTCTGAAGCCTTCATTCATTCAAATATATCCTATATCAAATCCCTGCTTCAAAAAAATTGGAACAAATCCTTACAAAACCTTTGCAAAAATTACCGCATCAATCTTTTGCCCTTCTTTTTTGAACCATTCCGGGCGACGTTCTTTTTGTGTAAAACCGGCTTTGAACAAGACTTGTTGAGATGCGGCGTTAAAAGCAAATACACCGGCTTCCAAAGCCTTCATCTTGTATTGCTCCTTAGCTAATTGGCAAAATATTTTTATAACAGATGTCATAATCCCCTGGTTGCGGTAATCCTTGCTTAGCCAATAACCTATCTCGCTTTTGTCAGCTTTTACTCCGTAATTAAAATGAAAACCTATCAGCCCGATCAGTTTACCGGTTTGGTTTCGGATGGCAAAATTGTGATTAAAGCCGTTTTCTTTTTCAAACAGGATACTATTCTCTAACCATGATATTGCATTTGCGCGGCTGTAGGGAAACGGGATGCGCATAGTATTATCGTAAATATCTTTGTTACCCATACAATACACCAACTCATCCGCATCGTTCAACGATACTTCCGAAAGCCAAATGTTGTTCGATACAAATATCATTGGATATAAGATGTTGTGAAATTCGAAACCGCCAAATGCATATTGCCGTAAAATAAAATAAAGCCGTTCAAACAAAGCCGAAACCAAAATATTTTACCAAACCAACGGGTCGCTTCAAGGGGCGGCCCTTTTTTATTTTCCGCAGCGGTTAATACACTCTTTAACCTGCTGCCGCTGTTGAGCGCTAAGTCCCGGAAAGTCGACTATGTTCTTCAAATATTTTGCGCAATTGTTGCAGTCATTTAAACGGAAATAAAGAAATCCCTGGTTAAGCGCTATTTGCGGATTATCCGGGTTTAGCTTATCCGCCTTACTATAAAAGGAAATGGCCTTTTCGGCGTAGGTATTTGATTCTGCGCTATTCTGGTTTATAAAATAATTGCAACAACCCGCAGCAAACAGGTAAGCATTCAGGTTTGATCTATCCAGTGCTATAGCTTTTTCAAAATTATCCAAAGCCCCCAGCATATTCTGTTGCTGAAAAAGCACTGCCCCCATGCCAATATATGCCGGCGAAAAATTGCTGTTCAGGTTAGCTGATTGCACATACATTTTTTTTGCCAGTTCAAGATTATTGTCCTTTACTTCTTTTACGCCAGACTTTAAGGCTTTGTTATAATATACTTCGCCCAGCATTTCGCAACCCTTAGCATTGTCAATGTTATTGGCGGAAGCTTTTATTGCAAGTTTTTCTGCCTCGTCCAGTTTGTTTACATGGATATAATATTCGGCTGCGATCAAATCGTAATCCGGTTTTATATGGCTGGTATATCCAAACATCGGATTCAACAGGTAATTAACCGCATTGGCCAGGTGATGGGAAGTGCCATTGCTGCGTGTAAAATTGACCACGGTCGATGAATCGGCCGCCGAATTCTTTTTTACGTAAACAGCCGCCACTGCGTCAACAAAGGCAAGCTTAAACCGGCTTTGGTTAAACAGGTGCTCATGCAAGCCCGCAAATTGTGGCCGGTACAAAACCACATAGTCGAAATGATTAACCGAGTCTAGCTGATCAAATGAATCGGGATAAGTAACCGCTTCGGCAAAGGTGCTGAAGAAGGAAGCTGGAAAAATATCAAGATCCCGTAAGTCAATAAATGTTTTAAACCCTGGCTGTAATCGCCACAGCAAATACGAGGAGGTCAGGTAATCGCTAAAGCACTTTCCTTCCAAATGGTTTTCCTTTACAAATTCTGCTGCGCCAATCGGGTTAATAGTTGAAACAACTTCCAATCCAAAATGGTCGTGGCTTTTGGTAAACTGGTAATACTTATCGCTAACAATTAGTGCGTATAAGGCAATTTCTAAAACGCAAAACCCGGTCAAAATGGGTTTATATAATTTTTGAACGGAAGGAATTTTATTCGCCAGGCTGTTAATACCAAACACCAATAGCGGAAAGAAAACCAACAATAAAAAAACAATGTTTCTATAGGCGGTCGCCGCCAGGTAAAAGAAAGCTATCAAGGTTAATAGATAACTAATTCCAATCCGCTCTGTAAAAAGTTTAAAGCGGTTTTGTTTTGTTTTTAATGTCCGGAAACAAACCAGCGTTCCCAGTAAACCAATTACCAGCAGTCCAATAGCCCAATACACATTCCACTGCCAGTATTCGGGTGAACTGAAGCCTGCTAACTCCGTCGTAAATTTATTTTCGTAAACCTGGCCGAGTATATTAAAAGGCCGGGCCAGTAATTTAAACCCAACAGGATTGATAGCAACAACTGCAATAGTCGCTATTAACACAATTGAAATAGTTTTTGGCAATTCGGTTTTTAGCGTAAGCACATTTCTTTTAGCCAGCCAATACTCCAACCAACTTCCAACGAAGAAAATGGCTGTCACCACAATGCCAATTCCAAATGCCTCATGAAAATTGGCCCACACCAATTGAAGTGGAATGAGCCAAAGGATTTTATTAGAAGTCTGTTGCCGGTGCCTTAGCAGCATAAAAAGAAAAACAACTGTAAAAAGATGACTTATCATTTCAGGCCGGCCATTGATACGGTATTCAATAGCAATGAGGGTAAGTAGTAATGAAAGGACGACTGCCCAGGGACTTTCTATCGTGGTAACGGCCTTGCTTAAATTAATTGCACGGCTTAGTTTAATAAGGAAGAATACAATTAAACAACTAACCAGCGCCTGTAAAAGTAAAACACATTCAGGGCCCGCAGCTTTGGTAATAAGCGCGGCCACAACCTCAAACCCCCATTTAATATTTATCCATGTCGTACCTGCGTAAGTATAACTAAACACATCAGTAGTAGGAATTTGCTTGTGCTCCAATATCCAATCGCCGGTTCGTATCTGCCACCAAAGATCAGGCTCGCGCAAATTCTTTACGCTAAAGGCAGCGGCAATCAGAAAACAAAAAAATAGAGGGACTTTATCGAAGAATTTTTTCAACGAAATGGTTTTCGCCAAAAATAAACAATACTGGTTGACTGCAGAGATTCGCGTTCACGTATGATATTTAATACGTCGGCGAATTTTTCCGGCTTGTAATTCAGGACCATTTTCGCCCCGAAAGTTATTAGAATTTTGACTTTGCCGCCCCGATGGAAGACGAGTCAGCAAATCAACAGGCCAACTCATTCGTTTGAATACTGTACAATAGTTATATTTTCGTTACAAAATGCAATCCGGCAAAATCTATTTCGCATCCGACCTTCACCTGGGCACACCCGATGAGGTAAGTAGTTTAAAGCGCGAAAAGCTATTTGTAAAATGGCTGGATGAGGCTAAAAAAGATGCCATAGAAATTTACATTATCGGCGACATATTCGATTTCTGGCATGAGTATAAAACTGTGGTGCCAAAGGGTTTTGTACGGTTGCAGGGAAAACTGGCCGAATTAACCGATGCCGGAATACCTGTACATGTATTTACCGGCAACCACGACCTGTGGATGTTTGGTTACCTGGAAAAAGAACTGGGCGTGAAAATTTATAAAGCTCCTATTCAAAGAACACTGAACGGCAAAAAGTTCTTTATCGGCCACGGAGACGGTTTAGGCCCTGGCGACCATGGTTATAAATTCATTAAAAAGGTTTTTGCCAATCCGGTTTGCCAGTTTTTATTCAGGTGGATTCACCCAGACATAGGGATCACTATTGCCAACTACTTTTCGTACAAAAGCAGGTTTGGCGAACCAAGCGGAGAAAAGAAGTTAGAAGTATTTATGGGCGAAGAAAAAGAGTGGCTGGTACAATATGCTAAGCTTAAACTGAACAAGGAGCACTTCGACTACTTTGTTTTCGGCCACCGTCACCTGCCGCTCGAAATCCAATTGAACGAAAAAAGTCGCTACATTAATACCGGCGATTGGCTGGATTATAACAGCTACGCCGTATTTGACGGCGTGAATTTGGAATTGAAATATTATAAATGAGAAATAAGAATCAAGAATCAAGAGTCAAGAATCAGGAAAAAAGAGAGGTATTCACTTCTTGGTTCCTGACTCTTGCATCATGCATCTCTTCCCGTTCTTGCCTCTTGATTCTTTGCTCTTGCATCTTTTTGCAAGCAAGAAATTCCTTCTCCCTCATCAGCACTTACGAAACAAAAGCTACAGTACTTACGGTAGATAATTTCAGCAATTTTTATACCTCGGCGGATAACAGACTTTTTAAATTCTCATCTGATGGCGCTTTCTTATATCCTTACGAAGAAAACAAGTACGGCAAAATAGGAATGGTGGATGCTACTAACACCATGAAAGTGCTTGTATTTTATCCTGATGTACTTACGGTAGTTACTCTCGATAAATTCCTTTCCCCCTTAAGTACTTATAATTTTTTCGATCTCGGTTATCAGAATGTTTCGGCTATCGCTTCCTCTATGGATGGTCGCCTTTGGTTTTATGATAACACCGATTTTAAATTGAAGAAGATTGATGAAACCGGGCAGATATTCCGCGAAAGTCAGCCTTTAAATGTAATTGTTGATGCCGTCCCAAATCCTAATTTTATCACCGAAAAGGATAATGTAGTTTATGTAAACGACCCCAACATCGGTATTATGGTTTTTGACGGCTTTGGCAGCTATGGCAAAACAATTCCCCTTAAAGGACTCCGCAAATTCCAGGTTTTTCAGGACCAGGTCATCTACTTCGATAGCAACAGACTAAACGCCTTTAACCTCACCACACTCGACTTAAAGTCCCTCTCACTCCCCGACTCAACCGACGTAATAATGGCCGCCATCCAAAAAGACCGCTTAGGGATTTTGAAGAAGGATAGGGTGGATTTTTATAGGTATTAGAATACTGTCATCCTGAGCGTAGCCGAAGGATGATTTTATGCCATACTAGCCCCGGATTTTGTCTTTTTAGGCCTCTTTGCCATATTTTGCTTTCGAAACTTGACTTGTTTGTTATTTTCGCATCACTAAAAAACAATCACATGAATTTTCCGGCAGATTTAAAATACAGCAAAGAACACGAGTGGGTTAAGGTTGAAGGCACCACAGGCACCATTGGCATTACTGATTTTGCACAGAAAGAACTGGGCGACATAGTTTATGTTGAAATTGAAACTATTGGCGAAACCATTGCCAAGGACGCAGTGTTCGGAACCGTAGAAGCGGTAAAAACCGTTTCCGATCTTTTTATGCCAATAAGCGGAAAGGTGCTCGAAAAAAACACCACCCTTAATGATGGCCCCGAAGTGGTTAACACCGATCCATACGGAAAAGGATGGATGGTTAAAATAGAAATAACCAACCCCGCCGACCTGGATGGCTTAATGGACTCCGAAGCTTACAAGAAGCACGTTGGAGCTTAATTTGAGCCTTGAATTCCTATTTAAAATATAACTGGCCGTCCTTTTTATGGGCGGCTTTTATTTTTTATATGTGCATGGTTTCGTCGAGTCACCTGCCCAAAATAAAGATACCGCACCTTGATAAAATGGTGCATTTTACCTTTTATACTGTATTGGTTTTGTTGATGAATTGGGGTTGGGCAAAACAAAAATCATTCGGCGGTCTTCATAACCACGCCTCGCTCAAAATTTTCCTAATCGCATGTTCTTACGGCTTATCTATTGAAATAATGCAGGAACTGTTCACCTCCGACCGACATTTTGAATGGCTTGACGAGGTCGCTAATTCAAGCGGTGCCGCCTTTGGAACATTGTTATGGCTCAACCTAGCTCGGTATCTCAGGATTCTCAAATGATCTTAAAATCATAAACTTAATATCCTTAAGTCACGTTAAATAGTATAGAAGATTGGCTGTACATTCCTATTTTCAACCCTGTAATGAAAAAACTGCTTTTCCTGTTTATTATTCAAGTTTCGCTGTTCGCGGTTGTAAGGGCCCAGCCCGGGCGCGACGAAACCCTGGCCGCCAGCTATTTGCAAAACGGCGAGTTTGATAAAGCAGCCGAATTGTACCAGTCTTTATGGGAGAAAAGCAACTACGATTTAAAGTTTTATGTGCCGCTTTATAAATGCCTGCTTACCCTGAAAAAGTATGATGACCTTGAAAAGGTTGTAAAGAGGGAGATAAAAAAGAATAACGACACCCCCCAATATATTATCGACCTCGGGTACATGTACTCGCAAATACCAGAGCCCGGTAAGGCCAAAGACCAATTTGAAAAGGCTTTGAAGGAAGTGAAGCCGAACGAAATTTCGGTGCGTAACCTGGCCAGCGCTTACGAAAACTATAAACTGTACGATTATGTAATTGCCGTTTACGAAAAAGGCGGCAAAATTTCGCGCACCGAAAATTACTTCGGTATGGAATTGGCGGGTGCCTACCTGGCCAAGGGAGATATACCGGGTGCAGTAAAATATTTTATTCTGAACCTTGAAACCAATCCCCAAAACGAACAGATAGTGAAAAACACCGTGCAAACTTCTCGCGATGAGTTGAAGTTGCTGAACGAGTTGGAAACGCAGCTATACAGCAAGGTGCAGAAAAATCCTTCTAACGAAGATTATATCGACCTGCTTACATGGATATATGTTCAGAACAAAGACTTTGAAGGAGCCCTGGCGCAAATGAAGGCGCTGGATAAAAGGAAGAACGAGAATGGCTTCCGGGTCATTAACATTGCCCGCATGGCGCAAACCGAAGGTGATTACGACAATGCCATCGGGGGGTTTGAATATGTGGTTAACAAAGGCAAGGATAACAGCATGTATTTTCAGGCCCGCACCGAATTACTGAATTGCCGTAAAGAAAAAATTTCGAAAAACATTAACTATACACAGGAAGACCTGGTAGGCTTGAAGAACAGCTACCTGGCTTTCATCAACGACAACGAGCGCGGTTTCCGCACAGCACAATCCATGAAGGAGTTGGCCGACCTGGAAGGTTTTTATCTGCACGACTTAACCGGTGCCATTGAACTTTGTAACGAGATAATCAAAATGCCCGGCATAACAGTGCAGCTAAAAAATCAAAGCAAGCTTTCGCTGGGCGATTTTTATTTAATAAGCGGTGATATTTGGGAGTCAACCTTGTTGTACTCGCAGGTAGATAAGGACGAAAAAGATTCCCCACTCGGAGAGGAAGCCCGTTTCCGTAATGCCAAGCTGGCTTACTACAAGGGCGATTTTGAATGGGCTCAAACCCAACTGGAAGTTTTAAAGTCTTCTACCTCCGAACTGATCTCTAATGATGCCATTAATCTTTCTGTTTTTATTATTGATAACCTGGGCTTGGACACGGTTGCCACCCCCATGCAAATGTTTGCCCGCGCCGAGTTGCTGCAATTTCAAAACAAGGATGACGACGCAGTAACTACGATGGATTCAATTATGAAATTATTTCCGGGCCATGCATTGGCTGATGATATTGAGTACACCAAGGCAGTTATTTATGTAAAGCATAAAGACTTTGAAAAGGCTACTCCATTGCTTGAAGACATTCTCAAAAATTACAAAACTGATTTGAAAGGCGATGATGCCACTTTCCTTTTAGGTGAGATCAGCGAACAACATCTGCATAGCAAAGAAAAGGCTATGGAATACTACAAAAGTATCATTACCGATTACAGCAACTCCCTGCTGGTTATAGAAGCCCGTAAAAGATACAGACTGTTGAGAGGGGATAAGATCAATGAGTAATCAGGAAGTGGGAATGCGGAGTGCAGAAGTATAAATTCGCCTTGTACTAATCCTGGTTTAAAAAATGCTTGCCTTACAAGAAGACAAAGTTCTGACAACCCCTCGCCTAGCTCTTGAGCCATTATTGTCCTCACATGCAATTGTCCTGTTTGATACTTTGCAGAACCCTGATATCTATAAATATATTCCCGGTCAACAGCCGGTTTCCGTTTCTGCACTTCACCTAAGATACAAACAACTTGAAACGCGCAAATCGCCTACAGGCAAGGAACTGTGGTTAAACTGGGCAGTTAAATTGAAAAATACTGAACAATACATAGGGACTGTTCAATCCACTATCCATGAGGATAGTTCCGCATATATTGCCTATGTATTCGGCATTGATTTTTGGAAGCAGGGTTTTGCTATTGAAGCCTGTAAGCAACTGATTGATTTTCTTATTTCGGATTATGGCATTGTCAAAATAAAAGCGGACGTTCATATTGGCAATTTCGCATCGCAGAGCTTGTTGAAAAATCTGGGCTTTATAAAAACCGGGGAGAATATTGAAGCGTGTGATTTTTATTACGAACGGGATATCCAGTAAGTCTTCTTCGAAATTAATTCATTTTCTGCACCAAAATCCTCAAACTTGCCGTATGATAATATACAACGTAACCATAAAAATTGATTTAGACGTTCATGATCTTTGGCTCCGGTGGATGAAGGAAGAGCATGTACCAAGAGTATTGGAAACGGGTTGTTTTACGGCCAACAAAATATACCGCATTCTGCAAGAGGATGAAAGCGATGGCATCACTTATGCCTTTCAGTATTTTGCCAACACAATGGGCGACTACTTTGATTACCAGAAAAACCACGCCGATGCTTTGCAAAGAGAGGGGCTGGATATGTTTCCTGAAAAATATACCGCGTTCAGAACGCTACTGAAGGAGGTGTAGGAAATTCATTAACAGGGATCAAAGTTTCGCAATCCGCTTAATAAAGGCGGTTTGGCCATTATTGAATTCCGCAAAATAAATACCTGAAGACAATTCATTTAATCCGATCTCTGTTTTGGGCAATACGATACTCTGCCTGCTAATCTCCCTACCGGAAACATCACGTAATATCATTTTCCATTCTCCCTCGTTTGATTTTGTTACTGTCAGTTTATCACTGAAAGGGTTAGGATAAATATTAAACCCGTCGGCAATAACATTTTC
>JAQBNQ010000396.1 GCA_028288545.1 Bacteroidota bacterium | reverse complement strand
TAACACATATCATAAAGGCTGAAACTGCGGTATTAAACGACAAGCGCTCAATATCCTCAGTTACCTTTTTTAAAGTTTTGTGCAGTATTTTGTATTCCGCCGCTGTCGCTTCTTCCTCCTCTTCAGTTACTTTCCAGGTTCCCTTATCATCATAAAACAGTCTCCAGAATTTCCGCAGAAAATTAGATACCCCGCTAATACCCTTATCGTCCCAGGGTTTCGATTGTTCGATTGGCCCTAAAAACATTTCATACATTCTAAAACAATCTGCACCATGTTTTTCGATGACATCATCAGGGTTAACAACATTGTATTTGGACTTTGACATTTTTTCGACAGCGGTGCCACATCGGTATTTACCATCCTCATCCAAAATGAATTTCACATTGGCATATTCAGGCCTTGATTCCTTAAAAGATTCAACATCCAATACATCATCGCTAACCAATCTCACATCTACATGTAGTTCCGAAATTGACCCAAGTTCATCAATGGATGCAATGCTTAATGTTTTTAACTCCTTATCTGTAAGCGTTCTTTCTATACTGCTCTTTGATATGAAAATATCCGGACGGTTTGCGCCCCTGTAAACAAACTTCGATACCCCTTGTATCATCCCCTGGTTCACCAATTTCTTAAAAGGCTCATCAGTACTCACCAACCCTAAGTCAAACAAAAACTTGTGCCAGAAACGGCTATATAACAGATGCCCCACTGCATGTTCTGTACCACCCAGGTATAGATCAACATTTTGCCAGTAATCCAGTTTCTCTTTCGATGCAAACTCATTCGGGTTGTTGGCATCCATGTAACGCAAAAAATACCAACTGCTGCCGGCATATCCCGGCATAGTATCGGTTTCGTAATTATTGGCCACCCAGTCTTTATTATTTGCCAAAGGCGCTCTGCCATCGCCGGTTGGTTTGTACGATGAAACCTCGGGCAATATCAATGGGAGGGAAGCATAATCTAAAGGAACCGCGATATCATCATGTTCTCCTTCGCCTTCAAAAGTTCCATCCGGTTTGCCAATCACCTTGTGCTTTATAGGAATTGGCTCCCCCCAATAACGCTGCCTGCTAAATCCCGCATCACGTTGGCGATAGTTTACCTTGCGCTGCCCAATCCCCGATTCTTCTATCTTTTCAAGTATATGCTTTATGGCATCTTTCACCTCTAACCCATTTAAAAAGTCAGAGTTTATCATTTTGCCAACCTTATCTCCTGTACCAGCACCGGGATACATGCTTTTGTCAATGATCTCAACAATTGGCAAATTAAATTTCAAAGCAAATTTTTCGTCACGTTCATCATCTGCCGGCACCGCCATAATCGCTCCGGTACCATAGCCTATCAAAACATACTCCGCAATCCAAATAGGTATTTTGTTGCCGTTAAACGGATTAATGGCATATGAGCCCGTAAAAGCGCCCGTCACTCTTTTTTCCTGTTGGCGTTCAACATCGGTCCTGCCTTTTACATAGGCAATATATTTTTCTACTTCATCTTTATGTTCTGCCGTAGTAAATGCATCTAACAATTCATGTTCCGGCGCAATAACCATAAAAGTAGCTCCAAAAATAGTATCGGGCCTGGTAGTAAAAACGGATAAAACCACCTCTCCTAAATCCTCTCCAAAGGAGAGGACTTTGCGATTGTCTTTTTGAGATAGGGCAGACTTAATGGTTGCAATAACGTTATCGACATTACTTATCACTTCCTCGTTTGTGAAACGAATAACTTCAAAACCGCTTTGTTTCAGTACTTCAGTTCTTTCTTTATCTTCTTCTTGTTGCTGCAAATGAATTTTACCGTCAACTTCAATTACGACGCCTTTTTCAATGCACACAAAATCTACAATGAATCTTTGTATTGGATGCTGTCTCCTAAACCTAAATCCAATATTTTTTGCCCTTAGCTGCTCCCAAAGAATAGATTCTGCCTCGGTTTGGTCCGAACGCATATTTTTAGCAAACTCTATGTTGTTATTCCAGGTCTGTCCATCCGTAGTGTAATACCGGGGTGTATTTAAGCCCTCTCCTTTGGAGAGGGTTTGGGAGAGGTGGAATTTTATAATTGCGCCTTCTGATCGTCCAATCCAATTGCGCTGCATTTCCTTCAAACTATCGTGCCAGTCAATTCTATCCAGCCCTTCTAATAAACGGTCAGAGTATTCTGTAATGCGCAAAAACCACTGACGCATTTTTTTTCTTTCAACTGCATAGCCTCCGCGTTCACTTTTGCCGTCCTTCACTTCGTCGTTAGCCAATACAGTTCCCAACTCCGGGCACCAGTTTACTTCTGCATAGCTTAAGTAAGCAAGGCGGTAGTACATCAATATCCTTTGCTTTTCAGATTCGCTAAAGTCCTTCCATTGGTCGGCGGTAAAAGCTGTGTGGTCATTGGCGTCAAATTGGGCCCAACCGGTGCATCCTTCAGTTTCAAATCGTTTTACAAGCGTATCTATAGCCTCGGCTTTGTTGCTGGTTCGGTTATACCAACTGCCAAACAGTTTAAGGAACATCCACTGTGTCCACTTATAAAAAGCCGGGTCCGATGTTTTCACACTTCGGCTCCAATCATAGTTAAAGCCAATTTTATCAAATTGCTCTTTATATCGTTTAATCGCTTTTTCGGTGGTAATGGCCGGATGGGTACCTGTTTCCAACGCATATTGTTCTGCAGGTAATCCAAAAGCGTCAAAGCCCATGGGGTGTAAAACGTTAAAGCCCTTTAGTTTTTTGTACCTGGCGTATATGTCAGATGCAACGTAACCCAGTGGATGCCCCACGTGCAAACCTGCGCCGCTCGGATAAGGAAACATATCCAAAATATAGTACTTCGGCTTGTTGGTATCCTCTTTTACCTCGTAAACCTTGTTTTTCTCCCAATAAGCCTTCCACTTATCTTCAATCTCTTTAAAGTTGTATTCCATCGTATTTCTTGTCAAAATTATTGCTCCAAACCTACATGAATTTAGGAACTCTCAAAAAATAGTAAAGCCACCGGGTTAAAGAAAAGCTAAAATTTCCTTGTTTTAAGCAGTATTATGGAGATTATGAGGAAATTGCATCGTATTTGAAATTGTGTTAAACAGATTAACTAATTTACCATAATCTTGTTGTTAACGCGGTTTAGGGCCCATTGCGCAAGGCACTGCTATTTTATTAAATTCGCGCGGCTTTAAAGATTTGATTCACCAAAAAATTAGAATGAAAACCGGAATAAAGATTTTTCTCGCCTTGTTGTTCTCTGCTTATATAAATGGTTCGTTTGCCCAGGATGGCAAAAGGAAATACGATGAAGCCGAAAAATTTTCGGAAATAATGAACCTGGTGAGGAATTATTATACTGACACCGTTAACGACGAAAAAGTTGTTGAAGATGCCATTAAAAAGGCATTAGAAGATCTTGATCCTCACTCTTCCTATACTCCGGCCAAAGATGTAAAAACCTCTAACGAGCAATTGGTAGCTAACTTTGAAGGAATAGGTATCACATTCCAGATTTTGAAGGATACGATTATGGTGCTCGAAGTTATTCCAAGCGGCCCGTCGGAAAAGGTAGGTCTTCAACCAGGCGATAAGATCATTAAGGTAAACGACACAATTATAGCCGGTATTAAAATTACCACCGATGGCGTTATTAAACACCTTCGCGGCCCTAAGGGAACAAAGGTAAAGGTTACTATGCTTCGCAAAAGCGAGCGCGGACTTATTGATTTTACCATTACCCGCGATAAAATTCCAATTTTTAGTATTACAGCCTCATACATGGCTGCACCGGGTACTGGCTACATCAGGCTTGAAAGATTTTCGGCAAGTACCAT
>JAQBNQ010000380.1 GCA_028288545.1 Bacteroidota bacterium | reverse complement strand
CAGCGGTATCCAATGTATTGCATTAAATATAGAGACACCTTATGGCATCTCCTCGTTTTCGACACTCTTGTGCCGGGTGTTTCTCCAAACTCCAGCCGGAAAGTCTTGTTGGACGAGGCCAATACGTATCTCTCCAATTTCAGGGAAGGGACAGCGCCAATTGCGGTCTTTAATACACACGACAGATTTGATTTTTGGGAAAGTGTCAAAGAGGTTATTTAATTATCTTTATCACAGCCACAATACAGATGTTTACTAAAGAAGAAACCCGCTTTTTACAAAATATGGGAGCGCACATTAAACGCCATCGCAATGGAAAAGGGCTTTCCCAAAAAGGGCTCTCCGATCTCCTGGGATGGGATAGGGCCACCGTGTCGCGAATTGAATCGGGTCACTTAAATGTGTCACTGAGCAATGTGCTGAAAGCGGCAAGAGTTTTAGACATTCCGATTTCCGATGTATTCCTGGAACCATGAAAAAAATACTATTAATCGACGACCAGGATTGGGAATTCGAAATTTTAGAATCCGCCGTTACGCTTTCCGGACAAATTGAGAATATGCAATGCCGGTATGCTTCAAACCCAGACGAGGCGTTGGCATTATTAGAAGAGATCAAAGAAAATCTGCCTGACTATATTTTCCTTGATGTTAATCTTGGCGGGATTTATTCCGGTACTGATTTACTTACAAAGCTAAAGAACACGAACCCCTATTCTGACATTCCAGTTATTATGTACACCACAGAAGACTTTTCAATGCGGCCAGAGTTTTGGCAAAAATCCGGCGCAAATTATTTCCTCACCAAGCCTACGCTAACCGAATTGAAGTTGGTGCTGAAGTTCTTGAGCGCACCTGAAGAAGTCGAGACTGAAAAGGAAGCCATGCAAAAGCTGCTCATTCAACTTGTTTAATGTTGCCGGAACAATATTTTTTGCAGTTTTATAAAAAGTCCGAAATGGATACCTCTAATGCCCTGGTTTGGATTAGTGCGACTAATGTTTAGCTAAATGCCTTTTGCCTATTGCGGGTTTCCGCTGAAATTGTTAAGAAAAACTCCTTTGTCGGGAAACTATACTAACTTCCTACTCTCAAACAGATTTGATTCTCAATGAAGTAGCGTCCAGTTATTATTAGCGTTAACATTAATGCTGATTTAAACTAGAAATTTAAAAGTCAATGTACATTTTTATTCATAAGTTTTAAGCATCCCCGGTTATGAAACTTACCTTAAACAGGAAAATCCTGACAGGATTTATCGTGTGCGCCCTATTCCTTTTAGGGATAGCTATCATTTCATTTAAGAACAGCGAAAAATTTATTGCCACCAATTATTGGGTCAATCATACCCATCAGGTGCTTTTTGAATTCGAGCAGATACTTGTCTACTCCGTTGACGCTGAAACCGGCGAGAGAGGTTTTGTCATTACAGGGGACAAAAACTACCTGGAACCCTATACCAGTTCTAAATTGAATATTCGGGAACACCTGGAAAAAGCAAAGGAATTGACAAGAGATAATGCTACCCAGCAAAAAAATCTCAGGGAAATTGAATCGCTGCTGGAGATATTTACCCGGCACCTGGAGGATTGCATTGAAGTAAGAACGACAGAAGGTTTTTCGAAGGCGGAAAAAATGGTTGCTTCTGGGGTCGGTAAACGAAGCCTGGATGAACTACGGAGTCGCATTTATGCCGCCAAAGAAATTGAAAATACGCTTCTAGCGCAACGAGAAAAGACGAGCGAAAACGATGCGCGAAGTTTTATCCTTGTTTTTATCGTTTTGTTGATCGTCATTGTCATTGTGCTTGCTATTGTATACTTTATTATTAATAGCAACTTACAAGCGCTGAATTAAGCTGAGACCGAATGCGCATACAGTAACTGGAGTTTGGCGGGAAGCGGCGAACTGACCAAAAATATGCAAGGAAATAAGGCAGTCGTGGAACTCGCGCAACTTATTATCACTTATTTATCAAATTACCTGAATGCAGAAGTGGGCGCATTATACCTTTTGGAAAACGATGACATGCACCTGAAATTGGCTGCGGGATATGCTTTGGGCAAAAGTAAAATTGATGCTCCGGCAATCCGCGTTGGAGAGGGCGTTGTTGGGCAAAGCGCTGCAGAAAACAAGACCACCCTTTTGCAGGATATACCGAAAAAGTACTTTACGGTAAATACGGGGTTTGGAGAGGTAGCACTGCGGGATATTATCGCCAGCCCTTTAGTCTTTGAGCATAAGGTAATAGGCATAATCGAATTGGGCAGTATCGCAGGCTTTACGGACATTCAAAAGCAATTTCTGAATATTGTTCTTGATAATATCGCCATAGGAATCACTTCTTCTCAATCCAGGGAAAAAATGAAAGAATTGCTTGAGGAAACCCAACGTCAGGCAGAAGAACTGGAGTCGCAACAGGAAGAATTAAGGCAGATTAACGAAGAATTGCAGGAGAAGACCGAACTGTTGGAAAAGTCAGAGGCTGAATTAAAAGCGCAGCAAGAAGAACTCCAGCAAAGCAATGAGGAGTTAGAGGAGAAAGCCAATTTATTGGAGGAGCAAAAAGAACGACTGGAAAATTCAAAGGTCGATTTAGAGAATAAGGCAGGGGAATTAGAGGTTACCAGCCGATACAAATCTGAATTTCTGGCCAATATGTCGCATGAGCTTCGCACTCCGCTTAATAGCATTCTCATCCTTGCGCAGTTACTTTCGGAAAACAAGGCCAACGTCCTGGGGCCGAAGGAAGTGGAGTTTGCCAGCAATATCCACAACTCCGGAAACGATTTGCTCAACCTCATCAATGAAATACTGGACCTTTCTAAAGTCGAATCCGGAAAAATGGAGTTGGATATTGTAGAAACTTCGTTCGATGATATTCTCTCAGACGTATCTTCGATGTTTACTGAAGTTGCAAAAAACAAATCAATTGACTTCAAGATACACATTGATGAAACTTCTCATTCCACGATTACTACCGATAAGCAGCGGCTCGAACAGATTCTTAGAAATTTACTCTCCAATGCCTTTAAGTTTACGGGCAAAGACCACAGTGTCACCCTTACGGTTGCGAAGATCCCGGCAGTCGAATCATTCAAAAACAAAAAACTCAACTCGCTTTCCGAAGTTGTGGCCTTTGCCGTAAGCGATACAGGGATCGGTATTCCCGAAGATAAATTGGGGATTATTTTTGAAGCATTTCAACAAGCAGACGGATCTACCAAAAGAAAGTATGGAGGTACCGGTCTTGGATTATCTATCAGCCGTGAGCTCGCGAATGTTCTTGGTGGAGAAATTCAGTTACATAGTATTGAGGGAAAGGGAAGCACCTTTACCTTGTTCCTTCCAATCGTTTTTGATCCCCTAAACTCTTCACCTGTTGAAGGGAAAGTCGAAGTGAAGGAAAATGCCAAGCGTAAAGCTTCTGAACCTAAGAACCTGGAACAAGACGAGGAAAGCCCTGTGCACGACGATAGGAATTCTATCCAAGAACAAGACCGGGTCATTTTGATTATGGAGGATGATCCGGGGTTTGCCCGGATACTGCTTGATTTTGTACGGGATCGCCACTATAAAGGCATCATCGCCACGAAAGGTAATACTGGATTAAGCTATGCACGGCACTATAAGCCCGATGCGATTTTTCTTGATATGAAGCTTCCGATAATGGACGGGGCGGATGTCCTCAAACGCTTAAAAAGTGATCCCGAGTTAAGACATATACCCGTTCAGGTCATCTCGGGGTATGACAGAAAAAAAGAAGGAATGGAACTCGGAGCCTTTGATTTTGTCAGGAAGCCGGTCACGAATGACGGCTTGGTGAAAACATTCGATAAAATAGAAGCCTTTGTCAATAATAAACTCAAAAAATTACTGGTGGTCGAAGACAATGAAAACCAAAACCTTGCTATCCGAGAATTGATTGGCAATGGGGATGTCAAGTGCTTCCCAGCTTATTCGGGCATGGAAGCATATGAGGCATTGGGGAAAGAATTTTTCGATTGCATCATTGTTGATTTGGGCTTACCTGATATGACTGGCTTCGAACTCCTTGAAAAAATAAAAATAAACGAACAGTTAAATACAATCCCCGTAGTTGTGTACACCGGAAAAGATTTAACCAGGGAAGAAAGTCTTAGACTAAGCAAACTGGCCAATACCGTGGTGCTGAAAACGGCTAATTCCCAGGAGCGACTGCTGGATGAAACGATCTTGTTCCTGCACCGGGTGGAGTCCCGGTTGCCGATAGAAAAGCAAACTATCATTCGCAAGCTTCACAAAACGGATGAGGTACTCAGGAATAAAAAGGTCTTGGTGGTAGACGATGACATTCGAAATATTTATTCGCTTACGAATGCTTTAGAAGAAGAAGGAATGCTGTGTTTTACAGCAGACAATGGCAAAGCCGCTTTGGATATGATCAAGGAAAAAGCAGGAATCGATATTATCCTGATGGATGTCATGATGCCTGAAATGGATGGATATGAAGCCACCCGGGAAATCAGGAGCCTGAGTAAATTTTCTAAACTTCCAATCATTGCCCTCACTGCCAAAGCAATGAAGGGAGATAAAGAAAAATGCTTGAATGCCGGAATGTCAGATTATATCGCCAAGCCGGTGAACATTGATCAGCTGCTTTCGCTATTGAGGGTTTGGCTCTATAAATAAGTTACAATCCAAAATAAAGAATCGAAATCAAGAAAAGTCTAAGTAAAAATTAAAAGGCAACTGTATGCTTGAAAAGTTGAAAGGAAAAAGTGTATTAATCGTTGATGACGACGATCGAAATACCTTTGCCCTAAGTCATTACATTCAGACGTTGGACATGAACGTTTCGGTTGCGCAGAATGGCCAGAAAGCCCTTGACTATTTGCGCAGCAATCAAGCTTTTGACATTATACTTTTGGACATGATGATGCCGGTGATGGACGGGTATGAACTATTAGCCTTAATACGGGAAAACGAAGTATGGAAGCAAATCCCAATCATCGCCGTTACTGCCAAAGCGATGAAAGGTGATAAAGACAAGTGCCTCGAAGCGGGGGCTTGGGATTATATAGCAAAGCCTCTGGATCCTCTGGTGCTCGCTGATAAAATGGCCCGGTGGGTCTGAACGCTATGGAGTTTGAAAAAAAAGAGTTACAAGACCTGCTGGAAGCGATACGCGCGGCGCATGGGTACGATTTCACGGAGTACGCCGATGCATCAGTTCGAAGAAGGATTGCTTATTTTATGAACAATCACAAGATTGAAACGCTTGAGATGCTTGAAAAAATACTTTTGAAAGAAGAATCTGTGTTTGAAACGTTCATTCAGGGGATGTCCGTTTCCGTAACGGAAATGTTCCGCGATCCTTCCTTTTATAAAAGCCTGCGGGAGAATGTCATTGGACGTCTGTCAACCTACCCTTTTATAAAAATATGGATAGCCGGTTGTGCAACAGGCGAAGAAGTGTATTCGATGGCTATCCTGTTTAAAGAAGAAGGTCTGCTTAACCGAACGCTCATCTACGCTACGGACATCAACCAGAAATCGCTGCAGGCCGCAAAGGAAGGCGTGTATCCATTGGAAAACATGAAGGCATATACTGGCAATTACCAAAAATCCGGTGGGCGAAAAGCGTTCTCCGAATACTACAAAGCAAAATACAATTCGGTTCTTTTTGATAAATCTTTGAGGGAGAATGTTGTTTTCTCCCCGCACAATCTCTCAACGGATAGATCATTCAATGAATTTCAATTGATCGTGTGCAGGAACGTGCTGATCTATTTTAACCAGCAGTTACAAGGCAAAGTCATCAATTTGTTCTATGACAGTTTATGCCCGTTTGGGTTCCTGGGTCTTGGCAGTAAAGAATCTTTATTGTTCAGCACGAAGAAGAATTTTTTTGATGAGGTAGACCGAAAAGAAAAAATATTCAGAAAAAGCCGCTTAAAAATTGAATGAAGAAAAAAAATATACGGTAATTGTTATCGGTAGTTCCGCAGGGGGATTCCTTGCCCTCAGTGCCCTTTTGGAAAAGCTTCCCGCTGATTATCCGCTCCCGATTATCGTCGTTCAGCACCGGTCAAAGGATCCGAATGCTTTGTTTGAGGAGATTTTACAGCATAAGTGCCGGATAAGAATTAAGCAGGCCGACGAAAAAGAAAAGATAGTCGGGGCTACCGTATATGTGGCTCCGCCCGATTACCATCTCTTGATAGAACGGGATGGTTCGTTTTCTCTGTCCTTGGAAGATCCCGTCAAATTCAGCAGGCCGTCCATTGATATTCTTTTTGAGACTGCGGCCGAGGTGTTCAGGGATAAACTGATAGGTATCATCTTAACCGGTGCGAATAGCGATGGAACGAATGGGATATGCGCCATTAAACGGCATGGGGGACTAACCATTGCAGAAGATCCGGAAGAAGCGAAGTATCCGGCAATGCCGTTGTCCGCCATAGAAAGTGGTGCGGTGGAAATGGTACTGACATTAAATAAGATGAGCGACTTCCTGTTGAGCGAGCTCAATAATAAAATTTCTAAGTAGAAGGAACCGGATGACCGGAGCGTAATGAAAAATCAGAAAATATGAAAATAAATGAGAAATCGGTTATCCTGATTGTTGATGACAAGCCCGCAAATATCTATGCACTTCAAAAGCTTCTGGATAAAAAGGACCGGACTTTTTTGGAAGCTACCAATGGCAAGGATGCACTGCAGATGGCCCTAAATAATAATGTTGACCTCATCATCTTGGACGTTCAAATGCCTCACATGGATGGATTTGAAGTGGCTTCTATTCTTAAATCAAAAAAAAGGACACAGGATATTCCTATCATATTCGCAACAGCAGAAAAGAAAGAGCAAAAATCTATCCTGAAGGGATTTGAGGAAGGGGGTACTGATTACCTGTCCAAGCCCCTGGACCCGGAAGTGACCAAGGCAAAAGTGGCGGTACTGTTGAAAATCCAAATGCAAAGAAAAGAGTTGCTTGAAAAGAATCGCTCCCTGGAAAAGAGTGCGCTGCTCATTAATAATTCGGCAGATATCATTGGAATTATTGATGCTACCAGTTATCAGATCGAAGAAATGAATAAGGCATTTACTACCATTCTCGGATATTCTCAGGAAGAAACAAAGGGAACACCACTTACCCTCTATCTGAGCAATGAAGACCGGGGTCTTCTGCCTGTCTTACATGCAAAGACAAATGAACAACTTTCCTTTGAAACGCGAATTTATTGCAAAAACAGAATGATCAAATGGCTAGCATGGCGTGTAATTGTCAAAGAAGGGAAATGGTATGCCAACGCAAGGGATATAACGGATATAAAGCAGGTAGAAAAGATCAGAAATTACCTTGCTACGGTAGTTAAGCAATCCAAAGATGCCATTTACATTCATGACAACGAGGGAAAGATCATTTCATGGAACGAAGGCGCGGAAAACATATACGGATATACTGAGGCAGAAGCACTAAAAATGAATATATGGAATATTATTCCTGAACGCCTCATGGATGAAATGCACGAAATTGTAAATGGCATCATAGCGGGAAATAAGGTTGAAGCATTGGAGACCAAGCGTATTAACCGTAATGGGCAGCTGCTAGATGTGCTGTTTTCTGCATCGGTAATAACCGATGCAAGCACCGGACAAAAATCCATTGCCATTACCGAAAGAGATGTTACGCAGCAAAAAATAACGGGGGAACAGATCAAACAACTCAATGCCGATCTGCAAAAAGGAATGGCTGAGATTGGAGAATCTAATAAAGAATTGGAAGCGTTTTCTTACTCGGTTTCGCATGACCTGCGAGCGCCTCTGAGAGTTATAAGCGGATACAGCAGGATGCTTGAAGAGGATTACCCTGAACTACTGGACGACGGAGCAAAACGGTTACTCATCAACATCCAAAAAAGTGCTCATCGGATGGGAAGACTCATAGACGATCTTTTGACTTTCTCGAAATTGGGCCGAAAGGAAATCCGCAAAGCTAAAACCGCTATGCAGGATTTAATTAAAAACGCTCTCCACGAGATCGGCACTTTAACGCCCTATAAGGCAGAGGTGCGGATTAACGAGATTCTGCCCGTTGAGGCCGATCACTCACTTATGTATCAGGTATGGATTAACCTTATTTCTAACGCTATCAAGTATTCAAACAAGAAAGAAAAACCGCTGGTGGAAATTGGCTCCTATGCAAAGGACACAGAGGTCGTTTATTATGTGAAAGATAACGGAGCCGGATTTAGTATGCAATACGTGAATAAACTCTTCAACGTCTTCCAAAGGCTTCATGGGAACCAGGAGTTTGAAGGGACTGGCATCGGCCTTGCGATTGTGCAGAGGATTGTGTCTAAACACGGTGGAAAAGTATGGGCTGAAGGAGTCATTAATGAAGGGGCAACATTTTATTTTAGCATACCATTAAATAACTCATAGTATGGCGGGAAAAACAGAAATAGTGGTTGTAGAGGATGATATGGATGAGGCAGGGCTGATCATGCGCGTTCTGACGTTGCAAAAAATTGCCGGCAGCCTGGTGCATCTAAAAGACGGAGAAGAGGCACTTGAATATTTCTTTGCCACAGGCAGGTATTCCGAGAGGAACATTCACGACGTGCCATCCGTTATTTTATTAGATATTAAAATGCCCAAAGTAAATGGACACGAGGTACTTCAGGCGCTTAAGTCAGATACAAGGACCAAGAAGATTCCCGTTATTTTGTTTACTTCTTCAAAGGAAGACATAGACATTGCAGAAGGCTATAATAACGGTGTTAACAGCTATGTCGTAAAACCCATCAACTATGCTGCTTTAGTAACAGTTCTTAGGGAACTAGGTCTATATTGGTTAATTTCCAATGTGCCACCGCATGGTCTAGGATAATTATTAAACCACTTGTTTTTTCAGCTTAGGTAAAGCAAACTTGTGGCCAATATGGTGGTATCAATTTTATATTGCATAAATATTTATTGAGTCTATCCGCTTACACACTGCAAGTATTTGGTGTTTCAATTCAGAAAGCATTAGCTTTAATACCCTTATTGTACTCACGCTTGCATATACTCACTCCATGCGCCAACTCAAGATCACCCAAAGCATTACCAACCGTGAAAGCGCGTCACTCGAAAAATACCTTCTAGAGATTGGAAAGCTTGACCTCATTAGCATGGAAGAGGAAGTGACCTTGACGCAAAGGATAAAACAGGGGGACATAAGTGCTCTTGAGAAACTTACCAAAGCGAATCTGCGGTTTGTTGTTTCAGTGGCAAAGCAATACTATGGTCAGGGGTTGACGCTGTCAGACCTCATTAACGAGGGAAACCTGGGATTGATGAAAGCGACCGGGCGCTTTGATGAAAGCAAGGGATTCAAATTCATCTCCTACGCCGTATGGTGGATACGCTAATCGATTTTGCAAACCTTAGCTGAACACTCCCATATTGTGCGGCTGCCTCTCAATAGGGTCAATCGCTTAACAAGTTGAATAGGGCCTTCTCGCAATTGTCCTAAGAATTTGAACGCGACCCATCTGCGGATGAATTGGCATCGGTGCTTGTCGTTCCCGTTGAAGAGGTGGCACATTTCGCTTGACGCTCCGCTGGTATGGGGTGAAGAAGACGGCTCTCTCTTAGACATGTTACGAAACCCAAGCGCCGAAGAAGCCGACCTCAATGTTTCATACCGTGAATCATTGCGGGGTGAAATTGACCGGTCCTTGCGCAGCCTTACCCACCGGCAAACTGAGGTGCTCAAAATGTATTTTGGGATAGGGGTACCGCTTTCTTTGAGCCTTGATGCAATCGGTGTGCATTTTGACCTCACCAGGGGAGCGGAGCGAAAGATAAAAGACAAAGCACTCATGCGATTGAAGACAACGCGCGGTTGTAAACACCTTAAAGATTATTTGGGGTAATTAATTACTTAACGCAGTTTTTGAGGAAAGGATGAACAAAAGAGAAACTATATATCACCTACGATAGGGGAGCTGCCTTGGGTGGGGTTAAGTCTTTTGCTCCTTTGAGTTGGGAAATGACCACTTTACTTTTAACATAATCTAGCCGTTTCGGCTAGATGCAACCACAGTTAATTATGCAACTTTATGAATTGAAAAATAAATAAATTCACGAAAAAGTTCATGCCATGCAAATCTCAAAAACACTCACAATGAGTTGGACTAAGTTAGTATGTCATAGAACCATGTGGATTATAAAGCATTGATTTTCAATAAAATGTAAATATATGCAATTAATGTGAGAGGTTATTTTTCTGCTTTGGGAGCAGGGGGTCCCAGGTTCGAATCCTGGTACCCCGACAAACTAAGAGAGATGCATTTGCATCTTTCTTTTTATTTGGACCATTCCTTCCCGCATATTGCAAATCAAAAATTCTGCGGTTGTATTATTTGCCAAACGCTATATCCTGTCTACACCTTATAAGTTATGTGGATTACTTGCCACCAAAGCTTTGCTTCCATAGTTATATTTACTACAGTTTAATTTTAAAGTTAATACACCGTAATGATTCAGTGGCACTGTTGGCGCAAATACCTCGTTTTTTTCCTTATTGGCTTATCAGCTTGTGGGCACAAGCACTTAAAATACAGTGGTAATTATGCCTTTCTGTTGCATCAGTGGAACCAGATAATTACAGATATTATGGTAGGCGACGGTTTTAGCCCCCTGCTTGCCAGCAGAACTTATGCTTATCCCAATATTGCCGCTTACGAAATTCTTACGCATCAGTATAAAGGTCATCCTTCTTTAGCGGGTCGAGCCAATCAGTTGCAGGTGCTGCCGGCTCCTTTGCAAGGCAAAGAATATTGTTTTGAATTGTCTGCCGTTGAAGCATTTGCCCGGGTCTCAAAAAAACTGGTTTACCGCGAACAGGGTTGTGATGAGTTATTGAAAAAGCATCTGGCATTTTTCAAGGATTCTGTAGCATTGGATGATGAAGTATTTGCCCGCTCGGTGGACTATGGCGATTCTGTCGCATCTGCAATCATTCAATGGGCTGCAAACGATGGTTATGCTCAAACAAAGGCAAGTCCTAAGTATTTGTTTTCTACAGAAGCCGACAAATGGCAACCTACGCCCCCTGAATATAGAAGCGCCCTTGAGCCATACTGGTTTAACCTGCGTACTTTTACCGGTCAAAAAACGGAAGATTGCCTGGTTCCTGTTACTATACCTTTTAGTGCTGATAAAGCGAGCGACTTTTACAAATTGGTCAAGGAGGTCTATGATACCTCGTTTAAATTATCCGCCGGCGAAAAAGAAATTACCCAATACTGGGACTGTAATCCCGACCAGGAAGTTTTTCAGGGTCACGTGCCGGTGCCACGCAGGCAAATGAGCCCAACATCTCATTGGATGGGTATAGTAACTAACGCTTGCGTACAGTCTAATACCGGTATTATGGAAACCGCCAAATGCTATGCAATGGTATCAATAGGTATTGCCGATGCCTACATTTGTTGTTGGAAGCAAAAATACAGTACCAACCTCATTCGGCCTGTTACTTACATCAAAAAATATATCGACCCTGATTGGATGCCTTTGCTGGTTACTCCTCCATTTCCCGAGCACTCAAGCGGACATAGTTGTATCTCCATGGCTGCTGCCATTGTACTTACAGATCAGTTGGGTAATCATCCTTTTGTTGATAGCAGCGTTGTTCCTTATGGCCTGAAGGCAAAAAAATTTAATTCGTTTATTGACGCTGCCAGGGAAGCTGGTATTAGCCGCTTCTACGGCGGAATACATTATAAAACCGGGATACAGGCTGGTACCAGGCAGGGTGAGATGATAGGTAATAAGGTGGTTCAATTATTTAAAGAAAACGGAAATTAATATGAGGCGACTGAGCATTATTTTAAGTACGGTTATTTTCCTGGTTTCGTGCGGAACAAAAAAAAATACTCCGGATAGTTCTACGCAGCCAGCAACTCCGGTTAGTTCTCAACCGCTATTTAAAATAGTCCCGGCCTCCGAATCGCACATTTATTTTAGCGGGCATTCTATGTATCCCCCTATTGGCGGAGGTGGCGTAGCCATTGGCGATATAAACAACGATGGACTGCCTGATATCTACTTTTCGGGGGATAGTGTAAATGCCTTGTACCTGAATAAAGGCCACATGGTTTTTGAGGATATTACTGAAAAGGCCGGAGTGAAAGGTTTTCGCTGGTCTAACGGAGTAACAATGGCAGATATAAATAATGACGGGCTGTTGGATATTTTGGTAGCGCGTGAGCGCGATGAACTAAATACCGGATTGGGCAATGGTTTTATCGACTCGCTAAACGTTCTGCTATACATCAATAACGGCGACCTTACTTTTACTGAAATGGCAAAACAGATGGGTATGATAACAAAAGGCCCGCTACGCCATGGTGTTTTTCTGGATTACAATAAGGATAACTATCTCGATATATACTTTGATGCGAATTATAATTCCAAGCAACAATCAGATGCTATTAGGGGCCTGAATGAAAAGACATTTAAAGATTTTCATCCCGACTTTCTTTTCCAAAACCAAGGCGGTAAACATTTTAAGAATGTAACCCTCGAATCGGGAGTTGATTTTAAATCGAGCAGGTTTGGTTTTTCGCCATATGTTACCGATTTAAACCAGGACGGATGGCCGGACCTTTACTTAAATAATGATTTTGCTCCGCCCGATTATTTGTTCTATAACAACAACGGGAAATTTAAACCTGCCGGTGACAAAACCCTGATGCAAACTTCATTTTACACAATGGGTGTTGATGTTGCAGATATTAATAATGATGGCCTTTTGGATATCCTAACGCTGGATATGCGCTCGAAAAGAAACTTCAGGCAAAAGTCGAGCATGTGGGAAGTTCCTTATGATTGGACGCGCCTGATGAACGAAAAAGATGGAGTGCTTCAAAAGCAACAGGTAAAAAATGCTTTGCAGCTTAATATGGGTAACGGTACTTTCAGCCAGATATCAGAGCTGGCAGGGGTAGATGCAACTGAATGGAGTTGGTCGCCTTTGATCGCCGATTACGATAATGACGGCTGGAAAGATATTTTTATTACCAACGGTAATATTGTTGACGGCTCTTTTAACCTGGATCTTCCTTATTTGCTTGACTCTATGCGCAGGGTAATGGGTCGTACGTTTACGGAACAGGAATACGCTTCATTTATTAGGGTACAACCGAATAATCCCTGGTTCCAAAATTTTTGGTTTAAAAATAATGGCGACCTGAGTTTTAAAAATATGGAGCAGGCCTGGGGTGTTCAATACACGGCAAACTCAACTGGTGCTGCTTACGCCGATCTTGATAATGACGGGGACCTGGACCTGGTGATAAATAACAACGGTGGTGTTTCTTTTATTTATGAAAACACTTTAAACAATTCAGGCAATATTCAGAATCACTTTTTACGGATACAGCCTGTACACGAATTGCACTATCCGATACAGGGAACAACGGCGACTATATTTGCAAACGGGAAAAAGCAATTTGTTGAACTGCAGCCAGCGAAGGGAGTTCTCTCCAACTCAGAATATATGCTGCATTTCGGCACTGGCAAAACCACCACGGTTGATTCGTTGCTGGTTAAATGGCCTGATGGAAAAGTACAGTTGATTAAAAATGTAAAGTGCGATCAAACGCTTAAGGTTTTTCATAAAGATGCCGTAACAGCAGCTGCGAAGCCCGCCGCTTTAAAAACCTTGTTTGCGCAGTTAAAAGGAATTGGATTGGACTATAAACACGAGGAAGATAACTTTAATGATTTTGGAGTTGACCCTTTGTTGCCCCAGATGTATTCAAAAAACGGACCTGCTTTGGCCAAAGGTGATCTGAACGGAGACGGTTTGGAAGACATTATTGTGGGCGGCGCTGTAGGTAAACCACGTGCTTGTTTTTTGCAAAATAAAGGTGGCACGTTTACGCGCGTTTCGAATGTTATAACTAAAGATATTCAATACGAAGATGGCGGCATTGCAATTTTTGATATGAATGGCGATGGGTTTAATGATGTTTATATTGCCACGGGTGGTTATGAAGCCGCAGAGCCTTCTGAACGGCTCAAGCACCGTTTTTATTTAAATGATGGCAAAGGAAATTTTATCCGCAAAGACGACCTGATACCTGATATCAGAACAAGTTCTAATACCGTAATTGCTGCAGATTTTGATCACGATGGCAAGGTTGATTTGTTTATAGGTGGCCGGGTTAAGGTGCCTTACCCATCCATACCAGGAAGTTATTTGTTGAAGAATACAGGCGGCAAATTAATTGACGTTACTGAAAGCAACGCCCCTGCTTTAAAGAATGTTGGAATGGTGACAGATGCCGTGTGGACAGACTTTAACAACGATAAACAGCCCGACCTGATGCTGGTTGGCGAGTGGATGCCGGTTAAATTCTTTGCCAATAATAATGGCAGGTTTGAAGATGTTACGGCTAAAATGAACATCAACCAAAAAACAAATGGTTTATGGAATTGCATAGTAGCCTGTGATGTAGATAAAGATGGCAAAACCGATTACCTATTGGGCAACCTTGGTCTAAATACGCGTTTTGCCGCTTCACAAAATGCGCCGTTGGAACTATACGCCGGCGATTTTGACCACAACGGCTCAGTTGATCTTTTATCCGGTTTTTACGAGGATGGAAACTTATATCCTTGTAAACAACTGCGCACTCTGGCTCCGCGCATTAATGGACTGTCAAAAAAGTATTACAAAACAGCCATGTTCGCTACCGCAACGCTTTCGGAAATTGCTGGCTACGATGAACTGCAAAAGGCAGCACATTTTACAGCGTATGAAACCGGTACCTGTTTATTAAAGAACAATGGCAACAACTCGTTTTCGCTTAGCCGTTTGCCCAATGAGGCTCAGTTTGCCCCGGTTAACGGTATAGTAGCTGATGATATTGATAAGGACGGTATTCCGGATCTGTTATTGGTTGGCAACTTTTATTATGCCGAGGTGGAACGCGGGCGATACGATGCCTTTAAAGGCTTATACATGAAAGGCGATGGCAAGGGCAATTTTGCAGCACAGCCAATACTTAAAAGTGGCTTTGTGGTTGATGGCGATGCACGTAAAATAATAAAGGTGGATATGGCCAAACAGACGCTTTACATCGCATCGCAGAACAACGATAACCTGGTAACGCACAGTATTACCAAATGAAAAGCGGGCGCCTTATAAATCTTCGTCGCAATAATTCCATATTTTTCGCCAATGAATAATGGGCTTAGGTATTATTTAGCGGCTTACAATTTTGTTGCTTTTATTTTTTGGGTATTGTACCTGGCGGTATTTGTTGTTAATGGATTTGATATTGCAGGATGGCCGATAATACTTTTAAATATTGCACAGGGCCTTGCCGTGCTCGAAATTTTACACGCTGTGTTAAAGTGGGTAAAGTCGCCCATCGGTTCAACCATTGCACAAATCGGTTCGAGGCTTTTAGTTGTTGCGCTTATAGACCGTGATATACTGCGCGATTTAGCAGCAGAAAGGGCCTTGTCATATGATCCCGGTACAGTAATGTATATTGGCATTCTGATAGTTTCACTTGCATGGAGCATTACCGAAATTATCCGGTATTCGTTTTATTTTCTCGCTCTTTTTAAAAAGCAGCCTTCTGCGTTACTTTGGATGCGGTACACTTTTTTTATTGCACTTTACCCCCTTGGTGTAACAGGTGAGTGGTTCATATTTCTTGCTCCAATCGTCGCTGCCGGATTTATCTTCAATCTTTATACTGCCTTTGTAATTTTTCTTTTTGTCGCCTACGCTTATTATTTTCCGGTGCTTTATAAATACATGTGGAAGCAAAGAAAATTGAAACTTCAATAATTCAACCGTTTATGGAACAACTTCAAACCCCCTTAGCAAAGCTTTATCTATGGGAGCAGTCCACGCCCAATAAATTATTTATGCGTCAACCGGTTAACGGGCAATGGCGCGACTTTACATGGAAAGACACCGCTGAGGAGGTAAGAAAATTGGCCGCAGTCCTGCAGTCATACGGTTTTCCCCCTAAGTCTCGCGTGGCGCTGGTTTCTAAAAATTGTGCACATTGGTTAATAGCGGATTTGGCGATTATGATGGCGGGCTATGAGTCAATTCCTATCTATCCTAATTCAGGCGCTGATACGCTTAACTATGTGATAAAGCATAGCGATTCGAAAATATTACTGGTTGGCAAGCTGGATGACTGGAGCTTTATGAAGGATGGTGTACCCGAAGGAGTACAGTGCATTAGTTTCCCATGGTATGGTCCCAAGCAGGAAGGCTTTCATTATTGGGAAGACCTGGTAAAGAAGTTTGAACCACTTCAGGGAACCCCCGATAGGAACCTGGAAGACGTAATGACCATTATTTACACATCAGGCACTACCGGAACACCCAAGGGCGTTATACACACTTATTACAATTGCGCCTGGGCGGTAACTACAGGCATATCTTTTTTCAATTTGAAAGCCGGTGAGGTGAAATTGTTTTCTTATCTCCCCCTGTCGCACATAGCGGAGCGGATGTTGGTGGAAATTGCGGGCGTTTATATCAATGCCGAAATATGGTTTGCCGAAAGCCTGGACTTGTTTGTAAAGAATCTTGCTGAAGCAAAGCCGACACTGTTTTTTGCTGTACCAAGGATATGGACAAAATTTCAAATGGGAATCCTGGCCAAACTCTCGCAGAGCAAGTTGAATATATTATTAGCAATACCTTTTGTCAAAACTATTATCGCCAATAAAATTAAGGAGGGGTTGGGCTTAAACAATTGTATTCATTACATGAGTGGCGCTGCCCCCATTTCTCCTTCCCTGATCAGTTGGTGGACAAAACTGGGTACTCAAATAGAGGAAGTATATGGCATGACAGAGAATTGCGCCATTTCGCACATCAATAAAATAAGCGATTTTAAGGCGGGTACACAAGGCAAACCTTTGCCGGGGGTAGAAGTTAAATTATCAGATGCCGGCGAAATATTAATGAAAGTGCCATGCAATATGAAGGGCTACTACCGCGAACCCGAAATGACGGCTACTGCCCTGCAGGATGGCTGGCTTCATACTGGCGACAGAGCAATAATTGACAGCGATGGCTTTTTAAAAATTACGGGACGGGTAAAAGAACTTTTTAAAACAGATAAGGGCAAATATGTTTCGCCGGCGCCTATCGAAATGAAGATCAGTAAAAATCAATTGGTTGAACAGGTTTGCGTAGTTGGCAGTAATTTACCCCAGCCCATTGGCCTGGTTGTGCTATCGGATGAGGGACGAACAAAAGACCGCGAATACCTGAAACATAGCCTTGCTAAAACATTGGAGCTGATTAATCCCGAATTAGAAAAACATGAGCGGGTTCACCGCCTGGTGATATTGAAGGACGAATGGACAATTGAAAACGGGCTGTTAACCCCTACATTGAAAATTAAGCGCAATCCAATTGAGGATAAGTACCATGGTTTTTACAATAGCTGGTACGCTAATCCCGATTCGGTGGTTTTTGAGAATTGATTGATTTCAACATTTGCACTTAGCTTAAAGGAATAGTTGGCTTAGGCAGGTTGTCAGCAATTTCGGGTGTAAACCCTGCTTTTGCCAATAGTTTGCTAAACTGGCTTAACACCACATTCAGGTTGGCCGGTATAAAAGATACACTCATGGTTGCCATGTGCAATTCGTTTTTGTGCACTTTAAGCTTCTGAGGATTTGTAATAAGTTCTTTAAGCATTAATGTGGTATTCCTTTTATCACGGGCGCATTCGTTAACGAGGGCTTGTAAACACTCGTTGCGGGTAGCTTCGTTAAATTCAGGATGGTCCAGTAAAAACAGCAAGTCATAAATGTCTTTATATCTTGGCCTTATTAGCGTTTGATGCAATTTCCATGCTACCTGTAAGGATAAAGGGCAGGTGTATTTAATTAAAAACGGTGGGCCAATTAGCGGCTTATACATTAATGGAACCGGCTTAACCTCCAGCTGCAGGTTGAAACTTATATCCATTCTAACCTCATCATATTCCTCGCCATTTATGTAGCAAAGAAGGTCAGTGTTTACGGTGGGGAAATCATCAGCCATGGCATAGTCCATCATTCGCCAAAAGTCATTTTCCTTAAAGCTTCTGTACTTGATACCATCTGCCAGATCCGTTTCCGTAACCAACCTCGTCCATTTTGAAAAGGCCTCCTGGGCTGTAGGCGCATCATCCACCATCGGCATGTAAACCCAATCAAGGTCATTGGCATATCGAACCTTGGGCTCGGGCAGGTATTGGCGTGTAAGCAAACTGCCCTTTAGCATAAAAGGAAAATCGTGTTCTGCCGCACGGCGTAAAAAGCCTTCAAAGGCCAGTAATGAATTGTATCTTTCTTGCTCTGATATCATGTCATTAAATATTTTTCTTCAGTTGCCATCATTAATTGTCCGCCAGCCATCCACTGTCTAATTGCACCTGGTCATCAAATACACAGTACTCAAATTCCTGTTTCGTTAGTAACCAACGTCCTTCAGTGAGGGCGTGGGTTATTCGCTGCACCCTTTGCCGGAACAGATCTTTTTCTCCATATTCTCTTATTGTAACAAAGCGAGTTGTTTGGTTATTACGTATTGCATTTCGCGATAAATGTGCACCATTGTTCAAACACAAAACTGTAAGATCCTCCTGCCGCTCAAAATTTACTTTTCCATGCCATTCGTAATAGGTGGTAAAATCTCCAATGGGTTTGAAACTTTCAGCGTATTCAATCGGTATTTCAATTTTTGTTCTGCATATCGTAAATCCCTCCGCAGCAAAGTCGGCTACAAGCTGTTGGGCGTTATTTAATACTTCATTTAAGCCCCGTTTGTGTACCACCAGGCTAAGCATGGGCTGAATGCGATTTTCTCCTCTTGCAAGTTCTATCAAAAGCGCTTTTCCATGCTTTTTACTACACAGGGTTTCAAATGCCTCCGTCTGTATAGCAATGATGGGCAAGGTAGTAAGGTGAATTTCGAATGGGATGTTCAGGCTCATTTTTTGGGTCTGATTCAAATATCCAAATTAATTATTGTGTTTTGATTTATTTCTTATACCCATTCAAAAACAGGGGGTCAAAAACCCCTGCCGATTCAACTTCAGTAATACCATTCCAAAAGGTTTATGGCTCTGCCACCGCGTTTATGTTATCTTTACAGGCCGTTTACGCACCATTTTGTAATAATTGAAAATTTCAGGAGGCGATAATTATGAGTTCAACATTTGGCATTATACCTACAAAACTTGGTGACGATTTGACTTTTGGCAACGTAGTAAGCCTGGCAGAAAAGAGTATCAGCGAATTTCTTTTATCCTACCAGATGGATATTAAGGTGAAAATATCGGTAGAAATACGCGACAATGATGAGAAGTATGTGCACCCTGTTAAGCTGGACGACAAGTTTTTATGGAAAGATACTGAACATGCTTTTTTTACCCTTGATAAGGCCAAAGGCGGAACAGATGCCTATTGCGATAAAATATCAGATACACTGGAATATTGGGATACTTATGTAGAAGAAACCTGTGGCAAATTAGTTACCCCGGCGCAGGTAGAACAGATAAAAAAAGACAATGTAAAGTGGTATTTCAGGCGATCAGCAGGTCAATCCGCGCTTATTAATATTGTTTACGGACATTTAGCTGCTGCGGTGGCTCAATTGTCGGAAGGTATCATGCACTCTAAAAGCGGTTGGGATCCTGAAATTTTTCCGGCTAA
>JAQBNQ010000378.1 GCA_028288545.1 Bacteroidota bacterium | reverse complement strand
AAGTATATTTACATTGCACATGTGACGTAAGGATGTGAGCCAGTGATTAATTTTTCCGTTACTCATTTCGTTAGGACTCAAGTGGCATTTCAGAATTATCAGAAGGAAGATTAACCTGCTTTCAATCACTCGCATCGATAAATAATCCGGTAAATCACTAGGCCACTTAATCATGTACATTTTGGGTACAGCATTTGCCATACTGCGGTAGGTAAATTTTTTAAGTATAACCGCATTATAATTTACACTGACTATGGCAAAGAAAAAACCTATTAAAAAGAAAAGGCAAGACTCTGGCAAAACAACGCAGTTGGCAAGAGATGTTGAAAATGGTGCAGAGGGGCTAATGACCACCAATCAGGGACTATTAATTAATGATGACCAAAATTCGTTGAAGGCCGGGGACAGGGGCGCTACGCTACTCGAAGATTTTATTCTCCGCGAAAAAATCACGCATTTCGACCACGAACGTATTCCCGAACGCATTGTTCACGCGCGTGGTACAGCGGCACATGGCTTCTTCCAACTTTACAAACTTATGGGCCAGTACACCAAAGCAAAGTTTCTTAATAACACTTCAATTCAAACCCCGGTTTTTGTACGGTTCTCCACCGTGGCCGGTTCGCGAGGTTCAAGCGATTTGGCGAGGGACGTACGGGGATTTTCGGTTAAGTTCTATACTGAAGAAGGAAACTATGACTTAGTCGGTAACAATATGCCGGTATTTTTTATTCAGGACGCATTGAAGTTTCCCGATTTGATACACGCTGTCAAACCTGAGCCAAACAATGAAATTCCGCAGGCAGCATCGGCCCATAATACTTTTTGGGATTTTATCTCCCTAATGCCTGAGGCCATGCACATGATCATGTGGATAATGAGCGATCGTGCCATTCCCCGCAGCTTGCGTATGATGGAAGGATTTGGCGTACATACCTTTCGTTTTGTGAATGAAAAGGATCAGTCGTTCTTTGTGAAGTTCCACTGGAAACCACTTTTGGGGGTACATTCAGTTGCTTGGAGCGAAGCACAGATAATATCAGGAAAGGACCCGGACTTTCATCGAAGAGATTTATTTGAAGCTATAGAAGCGGGTGCGTTTCCCGAGTGGGAGTTGGGGATACAGATAGTAGCAGAAAAAGATGAACATTCGTTTGATTTCGATTTACTGGACCCTACTAAATTAATTCCTGAAGAACTGGTTCCGGTTATCCGGATTGGTAAGATGACTTTGAACCGCAACCCTGATAATTTTTTCGCCGAAACCGAGCAGGTGGCTTTTCATCCGGGACATTTGGTGCCAGGCATTGACTTTACCAATGATCCGTTGCTGCAGGGCAGATTATTTTCATACACCGATACGCAGCTTTCCCGTCTTGGCAGTCCTAATTTTCATGAAATTCCCATCAATAAAGCACTTACAACTGTACACAATAACCAGCGCGATGGCCACATGCGCCAAATGATAAACACGGGTACTTCCAGTTATAACCCCAACACGACTGGTGGGGGTTGTCCTTTTCAGGCAAAGGCTGCCGAAGGAGGTTTTACCTCTTTTGCGGAGCGCGTAGATGCAAAAAAAATACGTGCTAGAAGCCCAAGTTTCTTCGATCATTTTAGCCAGGCAACGCTCTTTTTTAACAGCCAAAGCGATATTGAAAAGGCGCACATAATTAATGCATTAACCTTTGAATTGAGTAAAGTAGACATGGTAGCCATAAGACAGCGAATGCTTGTATTGCTTACTAAAATAGATACGGGTTTAGCTACAAAGGTAGCAGACGCGCTTGGTATTAAACTAAGTGATATACCGGAGCAGCAATTAAATTATAGCGTTCCGGCGGACGGAGATCCTGCTAAATTTCAACCTAAAAAAGGTAAAGCATCGCTGGCAACTTCAGCAGCTCTTAGCATGGCTAACACTTTAAAAAATACTATTAAAACCCGTCAAGTAGCTATTCTGGCGGCAAATGGCGTTGATGAAGCTGCACTAACTAAAATGAAAAATGCTTTACTGGCCGCAGGCGCACAGCCCAAAATCATTGCGCCCAAAATGGGCAGTATAAAAGGAAAGCGAGGGAAGGTAATAAAGGTTGACCAAAGCTTTTTAATAGCCTCAAGTGTCCTGTTTGACGCTGTATATATCGCGGGTGGAGAGGAAAGCAGAACTGCTCTAGAGAACAATACAGAAGCCATTCATTTTATTAATGAAGCATATAAACACTGTAAAGCCATTTGCGCGGATGGAGAAGGCGTTGATCTTTTTATTAAAACGGACGCCGGCGTCCTTGCCTCGGCTCGAGGAAAACATCAAATCGGTCCAGGCATAGTTCTAAACGGTCATGCAAATGATTTTATAAAAGCAATTTCCCAACATCGTTTCTGGGACCGCGAAAACGAAGCAAAAGTTCCGGCTTAAGAATTAGCTCCTCAATATTTTAAATAACAAAATCAAACAGTGAAAAACAAGCCATGGTCTAATATGATATTTTTTCTGATGACTTTAATAGCGGCAAGCTTAATTACCCCTTCCTGCAGCAATAACAATCCGGCAACTGGAGATTCCGCCAAAGCCGCTACCACGGAAAACAACGCACAATTTCTTGTTGACGCTGCCAGTATCAATTTGGAAGAGATACAATTAGGGCAGTTGGCCCAGCAACTTGGCAGCACTGCCGATGTAAAAGCACTAGGGAAAATGATGGAGGACGCCCATGCGAAGTCCCTGAAAGAAGTAACCGCACTCGCCAAGAAGAAATTGGTAACTATTCCTGATTCAGCCACCGCAAAAGCGCAAACGGCTTACGCGGAGTTAAGTAAAAAATCCGGAAATGATTTTGATAAAGCCTATTGCGACATGATGATAGAAGGTCATAAAAATGCCATTAAAACGTTCGAAAAAGAATCCGCTGACTCACGGGACGGAGAACTGAAGAATTGGGCGACAGATGCGCTCCCCGATCTGCTCTGGCCAAACTGTGGGAAGGAATTTTGGATGGGATAAACTGGGTATTTAAAAACAAAAAAATAGATCAACTGGCAACCAAAATACCGTTGGAGGGCCGATTTAACGATCCCAAGCCTAATATTATCTATACAATTTTTGCATTGCTTCGAAACGGATGGATACAGGCACTTAACCCGGCACTGGATTATGAAATTAAAATTAACTCGGTAGGCGGGAAAGATACCCGGACGCCATTGCAAAAGTTCAAGAATAAAAGAAAGGAATCAAAAGAACATAGAGCCCAAGCTAAAGATCAGAAACGCGCCGATACAAAATCAAATAAGTGAACTCAGGGACAGGTAACAGTTCCGTCAAGCTGGAAAAAAGAACGTTGCGGAATTTTCCAAGTGATGAGTAAGATATAAAGAACATAAGTAGCTCATTGCTTATCTGTTATTTTGAAAAAAGAAAAAATCTCTTCTATGCTGTTTATCTCTCTTGGGATGACCCCCTTTTTTGAATAGCGCTGTACCAATCTACCGCCCTTTGCCATTCGTTGTGAGTTTCGATAACCTTCTCAACAAGGACAGGGTCAAGACCTTTAGCCTCCGCGCCCACTTGTCGGGTAAGAAATTTAAAATAGTGGGGATGAAGGACCCTCATGCAGCGCTTAAATTGATAAAACAAAATGCAGTTAAGAAATAACCGGTTTATGGTTACTTAAAACATGAAGGAACTCTTATAGACCTGACGTAAGAAAGACTTCTTTAAAGACAATACGCTCAATAAAATCGCAGAAAAATGGAAGCTATCAATGAGTTATTTGGCGTCAATGCCGAAAAACTAGTTCTGTATCAAATGGTACTACGAGGCCTTGTTACGTTTTTTGCCGCTATTATCTACATCCGGTTGGCTGGCATAAGAACCATAGGAGCGCAGAACGGATTGAATCAACTGACGATGTTAATAATGGGAGCCATATTAGGAAGAGGAATTGTTTCGGCT
>JAQBNQ010000333.1 GCA_028288545.1 Bacteroidota bacterium | reverse complement strand
TACAATTACAGAAGGGTTGTCGATAGGGTTTGGATAGGACTGATTGAACAAAGGATTGTTGCTTGAAAAAGGAGAAAGTCCTTCCCATGCAGTACCCGCGTCAAAGAAACCTATCAGCTGAAAGTTTTTTATAAACTCGGATTTAATATTGGAATTAATAAATGCTGAGAAGATAGGGACTCTTAACTCTGAATTAATAAGCAAATATTTATTACCGTTCCTGGCATTTTGTTTATAGCCGCGCAAAGGGGTTGCCAGGGTTTGAAAAGCGTAGTTGTTATTGACATTAATTGGCGTGGTATTGTCAAACTTGCTGAATGTGGGCGAGGTGATCCAGTTGTCCAAACCACCCAGGTAATAGATCATTTTTGCTGTGCCAAAAGAAATTGCACCTGATGCACGGTTAGCCCAAATAATGGACTTATATATTTTGAGATAATAGCGAAGATCGAAACCAACTATGCCAAGCACCTTATCGTTAAATTTAGGAACCGGCAGATCAACCTGGGCAGATATTTGTTTGCTTACCGTTGGGAATTCCTTTTGTACTTCGGTGAATACTTTAAATCGCAAACCATATCGAATATTGGTCATCACCTCCAGGCAATTATCAAACACATATTCGGCGCGGGCTGAAAGCCAGTTGTCTGAAAGGCTGGGAAGGTTAAGAGATAGCGTATCCTCGGATTTGTAAACCACTCTATCGTTGCGGAAACCAAATGTAAAGCGAAGGCTATTCAAAACATCGAGCGGATAGCTTAGCTGAGCTTCGAGGTAATTTGTTTTAATACTGTAATCTACCTGCGAACCATCGGGAAGAACCCTGGTTGTAAATGGAAGGGTTGTGTAGGCAGTGCCTGATTGCGAACTGCGATAGAACGTGAACTTCTTGTCGAGCCGCTTCTTAAGGCTTTCGTAAGTCAAAAAGTATTCGTTGTTGCCGCTAATGCCTGCAAAAGGTAAACGGAAACCTCCGTACAACTTGTTATCCTCTAAAAGATCCGTAACACCAAATTTTATGAGGGCACCCAAAGAATTTACATTGTACTGAGGCGAAGCAGGATCAAAAGGTTGATAGCGGGTGATGATAGGATTGTTGTCAACCTGGGCAATTACCTTGTCAACTGAAAAACGTACGAAGTAAGGACGTACCCGCGAAAAACGGAAAACATAACCGCCATTACCTGCTGCAATGCGCGATGCAGAGGCAGAATCCCAATCAAATAATTTTACGCCGTAATCAAATTCATTTTGAAAATCGTAAGGCCTGTTACCGCGATTAGCAGTGGTTGAATCTTTCTTTTGAACACCGGTTTGATTTTCCTTTTTCGGCTCAGATGGATTTTCGGTTTTAGGATTTACTTCTTTACGCTCCAACTGCAACATGTATTCCGTTGTTGGAGCTTTACCCTGAGAGGCTGTTGATTCAACGGAGTATTTACGGAACTGAATTTTGTTATTGAGCTTAAACATATCCAGGGCAAGTCCTTTTCCGGGCACCACGCTTTGCGCCAGTATACCATGCGTGTAATTAGTGTAAACGCCCGTGATACCACCCGTTTTATATACTTTTTCGAAAGACGAATCCTCCAGCGTTATCGTGCTGCGGTCAATTACCGAATCGAGCGGCACCTCTGCGCGGATCTGTACGGAGTCCTCTTCATCCGTTTCCTTAACTGTAAAGCGATACGTTTTTTGGTTGTGGTCAAACACTCTATCGAAGTGACCTGTGTAACGATTGCGCACCCCGTTGGCATCACTTAAAAAACAGAATTCGTGTTCGTTTAGGTTTTGAGGATAAGTTTCGTTGGCATTGGGAGTAGAGGTAACACGATAAAGCACATTGTTATTTGCATCGAGGTCATAAAAGAAAAGATCAAGATGCTTATCAATCAATTGCGACTCGTAACGTT
Organism: Bacteroidota bacterium; assembly: GCA_028288545.1. Taxonomy (GTDB): domain Bacteria; phylum Bacteroidota; class Bacteroidia; order Chitinophagales; family LD1; genus Bog-950. Next base: position 1,993 of record JAQBNQ010000333.1, on the reverse strand, counting down.
TTGGATGCGTTGTATCTTCTTCGCGGTTGCTCGAAAACATAATACCGCGGATGCTATCAGCCACTACATAAGCTGGATACAGATCGTCAAAGTAATCATCTGTTAGTTTGCGGGTAGTGGTGGAAGCAATGTTGTAAAGAAAAATATCCGATTGCCCGTTTTGCATGGCGCTCATCACCAGTTGTTTTGAATCAACAAAGTTAAAACTGACCACTTTTTGAAATTTACGAATCGGGTTAACCACCTTTTTACCGGTCTCTGGTTCGTAATAAGTGATAGATATTTGCGAACGCCAATCTTTTATCATGCCCAGCTTTTTGCCATCCGGCGACCATGCGATCAGTGGAATAGATTCGTCGGTAAACTGTGTGTTGGTTCTAAATCCTCCTCTTAAAAGAACTTTGGTTTTTCCGGTTTCGGTATTTAAAAGATGTACCCGGTACCTGCCCATATCATTGCTTGCATAGGCAATGTACTTTCCATCTGGGCTTAGCTTGGGTTCGTAATACGTGCGGATCTTTTTGATGCGGGCCTTAACAATAGTATTATCAGGGGGAAGCGAAGATGCCTTTGCTTCATTTGAAAACCGCTGGTAATAATAATTATACCAATCCTGCAGGGTTTGCTGAAGGTTAGTGCCCAGCACAAATAAAAACCCGTTATCAACGCTGCGATTAATACGGGTTAGATACATGATATTATTTACGGCCGTTTTTCCATGTACTTCTTCCAGGTAATGCCATATTGAGTTACCTACAAAAACGGCTTCTTCGGGCTTTAACTTGTTCAGCTTTTTGTAACGGCCGGATAAAATTCCATCGCGCAGGTGGTCTTCCATTTCGCTGTTCCATGGCTCACCAATGTATTGTATCAATCCAAGGCGATACCAATCGGGCAGGTTAAGCAGCACAGCGTTCTGTATCATTTCGGCAAAGCCGGTACCGCGCACCATTTTATCTACGTATATTTTAGCTATACCTTCGCGTATTTGTTTGTCCAGGTTACGGTGGTCGCCATTGAAGTAGATGAATATTTTGTTATCCGGAATTTTAATAGTTCCACCCGGGTTTTGTCCCTCTTCGTAAATGCCGATATTGGTTTGGTTCAGTTCGGTAATGCTGTTGTAAACGATAATATCGATCTTTTTCTTGTAACGGAAATCCAGCATTTTGGCAATTTCCTCGGAGTTATCTTCGGCAGTTTTAATAACGTATTTGGCCACGTCCTGCCCTCCCTGGTAAAAATGGGTAATGAAGTTGTCGCTTTCGTAATATTGAAAAATGAAATCCTTATACTGAACGCGGTTTTGCCCAAAGCGCTCGGTAGTAGAAGTTTGCGCATTGAGGAGCGAAAAAGAGCTGATGGCCAAAAGACCAAATAATATTTTCGTTTGTAAAAATCTCATCAGTAATCTTCCAACGTCGGCAGATAATATTTGTTTTGCATTAAACAAGGTGTCAAGTGTACTTGTTTAACCGCTTAATTCTCAAACTTAATCAAAATACCAACATGCTCAAGGTACATAAGCTAACTTTTAACCCTTTCTCGGTAAATACCTATATAGTGACGGACGAAAGCAAGGACTGTGTAATAATTGACCCAGGTTGCAGCAATGACAAAGAGCGCAAGGAATTAACAAATCTGATTGAGACATTTGACCTTAAACCGGTAAAACTGATCAATACCCATTGCCATATAGACCACTTTCCGGGCAATAAGTTTGTTTGCGACACCTATAATTTGCTTCCCGAATTTCATCAAATTGAATTAGAGGTAATGTATGGTGCTTTAGCCTACCAAAGTTTTTTCAATTTTCCATTAGAAGCTTCGCCCGAGCCAAAAGTATTTTTAAAGGAAAGGGATGTAATAAGTTTTGGCAATTCATCCTTTAAAGTGCTTTTTACGCCGGGGCATTCGCCGGGTAGCCTTTCATTTTATAGCGAGCCCGACAAACTGATCATCAGTGGCGATGTGTTGTTTCGTGGCAGCGTGG
>JAQBNQ010000558.1 GCA_028288545.1 Bacteroidota bacterium | reverse complement strand
GGCGCAAGCAGTGGTTGTTGGATATGGAAAAAGGCAATAAATAGTTGATCGTTGTCAGTTGTTAGTTGTTAGTTGTTTGGAATACAAAATCCTACGAAACGGATTACTAAGTCATGGATATGGCTTTAATTCAAAGAAGAAGCGGTAGAAACTACGAGGCTCTATTATAACTTCGAAACACGCAAACGGGTATATTTGCCGCCATGAGTTACAAAAAGATTGGCGCTGAAGACCTGGCCTATTTCAAAACTTTACTTGGAGAGAATTCGGTTTTTGCCGACGAAGAGACCATTGAGAAATTCAGCCATGATGAGACGGATGGCGTTAGTTTCCCTCCCGAGGTGGTTTTAAAGCCATCTACTGTGCAGCAGATAAGCGATATTATGAAGTACTGCAACGGAAAACTAATTCCGGTTAGTCCACGGGCTGGCGGTACAGGACTTTCGGCAAATAGTTTGTGTATTCATGGTGGAGTAATGCTTTCTATCGAGCGCTTTAATAAAGTGCTTAAAATTGATGAACGCAGTTTGCAGGTAATAACTGAACCCGCTGTAATAACGGAGGTACTTCAAAACATGGTAAGGGATAAAGGACTTTTCTATCCGCCGGACCCCTCCAGCCGCGGAACTTGTTTCATCGGCGGCAATGTGGCGTGTAACTCGGGCGGCCCAAGGGCAGTAAAATATGGAGTGGTAAAAGATTTTGTTTTAAACCTGGAAGTTGTTTTGCCCAACGGCGAAATAATATGGACCGGTGCCAATACTCTAAAAAATTCAACCGGCTATAATCTTACTCAATTGCTGGTAGGCAGCGAAGGCACTTTGGGTATTATTACCAAAATTGTTTTAAAGCTATTGCCTTACCCGCAATTCAACAATGTAATGCTTGCTCCTTTTAAATCTATGGACGATGCCAGTGCGGCTGTTTCGGCCATATTCCGTGCGGGCATTGTTCCATCCTGCCTGGAATTTATGGAGCGCGAGGCCATTGAATTTGTAATGAAGTTTTTAGGCGATGTAACGATTCCGTTAGCGGAGGATACACGGGCTAACCTGTTGATAGAGGTAGATGGAAATGATATGGAGGCAATTCAAAAAGACTGCGAAAAAATATACGAGGTACTTAGCAGCTTTGATGTGGGAGAAATACTTTTTGCCGATAACGAAGCGCAGAAAGCTGATCTGTGGAGGATGCGCCGGAATATTGCCTATGCCGTAAAGAAGTCAACGATGACGGTGGAGGAAGATACCGTAGTTCCCCGCGCCGAATTGCCTGTTTTGCTGAAGCATATTAAAGAGGTGGGCAAGCGATTTAATTTCCGCTCGGTTTGCTATGGCCATGCCGGCGATGGTAATGTACACGTACGGATACTAAAGGACGACCTGAGCGATGAGCATTGGAAAACCGAGGTGCCCAAGGGAATAAGGGAGATATTTAAAAAGGTAGTGGAACTGGAAGGCACCATTTCGGGCGAACATGGAATTGGCTGGATACAGATACCTTATATGGACATCAAATTTCGCGAATTGCAGCTAAACCTGATGCGGGATATTAAAAAGGTGTTCGACCCCAATAATATCCTTAACCCGGGCAAGATATTTTAACCTTTGCGAAGCCTTCCCCAGGATTCGTAAAGCTGCATGGCCTAGTCATCCTGAGCGTAGCCGAAGGAGAATTAACGTTTCACATGCTTTAACTTTTGGCCAATTAAAACGTCATATAAAATAACGTATCTTGTCTTCCGTTTAAAAGGATCTAAATCAATCTGTGTGAAAAAGTACATTTTTCTACTACCCGTTTTACTTTTTGCTGTTAACACTTTGTCCGCCCAGGACGATGAATTGCCGCCTCCGTCAAGTAAGCCCAAAACAGATGCTCCGGCCTCCGCGCCTAATGGTGATAGCAAGGATTTTCAGGGCTTTCAAAAAAAGAAGAAGATCGACCTTTCAAAATTCATTATCGAGCCCAATTTTAATTTCAATATTTCTCAGGATAGGATTGACGCAGGTGTTTCGCCTTATGTTGGTTACAACGTATGGAAGGGGTTATATGCCGGCGGCGGAGTGACGTATTTCTATACAGGATTTAAGAACATCGCCTTTACCGATTACGCCGGACGCACGTTTTACGCCAATGCCAATTATCACACCTACGGTGGCGGGGTGTTTTTACAATATAATGTTTGGAAAAGCTTTTTTGTGCGCAGCCGTTTTGAAGTGCTGCACCGCCACATGGACGACCTGTTAAGCGGTAACGTAAGCGTCCAGGTAAATCCTCAAACCAATTCGTACCAGGTGGTTATTCCTAAGGTCGATAAAACCATACCTGCTTTATTATTGGGTGTGGGATATAATCTTTTGGCAAGCAAGAATTTCTTCTTCCCTATCATGATATCCTATAATGTGCTGTACGGGGTAACCGATAAGGTTTACACTATTTATCCAAATCACGGCTGGGTACTTCAGCTGGGTTTTGTGAATGTTTTTTAATCGGCAACCCCTCTAAATCTCCCCAAAGGGGAGACTTTTATAAGTCTTAAATCGTAAGATCTTGCGCAAGTTTGTTTTTGTGTTTCTGTTTTTTATTTATTCATGTCATGCTAAGGAAAATAACCATGTTTCTGCGGCAGAGGAAAAGACTTTAGTTGCCGAGCTAAAAGAAGGCGATATTATTTTCCAAACATCACTTTCAACGCAAAGCAAGGCGATACAATTGGCCACCCATAGTAAGTGGAGCCACATGGGTATTGTTTTTAAGCAAAGCGAAACCTGGTACGTTTATGAAGCCGGCAACGTTGTAAAGGCAACCAAACTGAACGACTGGATCAATCATGGCAAGGATGGACATTATGTGGTAAAAAGGTTGATTGACACAGGCAAAATTTCTGTCGCCGGCAATGTATCAGCCATGAAAAAATGCGCTGAAAAATTCCTTGGCAAAAAGTACGATCTGTATTTTGAATGGAGCGATGATAAAATTTATTGCAGCGAACTGGTATGGAAAATATATGACCA
>JAQBNQ010000236.1 GCA_028288545.1 Bacteroidota bacterium | reverse complement strand
GACCAGCAGGTCCGCAAGGCCCAACGGGTGCTGCTGGTACCGCAGGACCGGCCGGAGCTAATGGAACAAATGGTATTACCGGTGCTACTGGCGCCACAGGTGCAAATGGAATAACCGGAGCTACAGGCTCAACGGGAGCAACAGGTTTAAATGGTGCCACCGGCGCAACGGGCGCTACAGGTGCGGATGGAATAACAGGTGCTACCGGTGCAACGGGTGCTAATGGCGCAACAGGAGCTACAGGCTCTACTGGTGCCACTGGCAGCACGGGTGCAACAGGGGCCAATGGCTCAACAGGTGCCACCGGTACAACCGGCAACACTGGGGCAACAGGCGCCACAGGTACAAATGGTGTTACAGGCGCAACAGGTGCTACGGGAACAACCGGAACAAATGGTACAACAGGAGCTACCGGCGCAACCGGTGCTACAGGTCCTGCCGGCTTTGCTGGTTCAAACATTGCTTCTTATACAACTTCGGGTTCAAATCCGCTGGTGTTGAATTACCCTTCGGGTTCAACTATTACCTATACACCGCTACCTAACTTATCACATACTTTCACAGTACCTGCCGCCTCTAAGGTTTTTGTTACTGCTTTTGGCAGCGTTAGCAAGGCAACTAATCTTTGGACTACCGTTTACGCTCAATACGCTATTTTTCTGGATGGAGTAAATACCAACTACCTTGAAAGAGTTAGTATTGAAGCCAACCAGGCAGGGCAATACCAGGAGGTGCCATGGTCGATCAGCAATGTACTTGCTGTGCCAGCCGGAACTCACACTATTACTATACAGGGAGCACATGCCGGTGGAGATGGTTCTTCACCTAATGATGCAGTTTGGATTTGTACACCTGCAGGTTTTGTTGGCCAGGCTACTATGAACGTTTTTATCACTCAATAATAACCGAAGGATGCGTATAGCGGGATTAATGATAGCGGGTCTTTTTGTATCGATTGTTGCTTTTGGGCAACAGGGGGGAAAGCAACCGCAAAAAATGGATGGCAATATGGTTGTTCATACACAAAGTGTTTCGGGGCCAACGCAGGTTACAAGTGAAAAACACCTGATGACCGCCGATAAAATTGTTCCGGCAAATGGCGGGCAGGGGCAACCACCAGTAACTACAGCACAAAAGCGCGAAATGACGCCGCTTAACCCAAACCAGGTAGTAAAAAGTAAAAAGTAGTTTTCTTGTTAAATAGACTTATAGATGCTAACTTTATAAATATGCCGAAGATGTTACTTAGAAAATCTCTGTTTGTGTTCGCTTCGATGCTGCTTTCGTTTTGCAGCAAGGCGCAGTTGTTTTACAACAATGGTGCTAATGTTGCCGTAACGGGCGGAGGGGTTTTGTATATTGACGGGCCCACTGAAAACGCTGCCGGATTATTTAGCAATGCGGGAACCACCACCATTATAGGATACTTCCGTAACGGAAGCACTGCAACAGGCGGTAGTTCAACGGGTATATACAAGGTATTTGGCGATTGGGAAAACAATAATCTTTTTACCGCAGATCAAAGCAATGTTATACTAAATGGAAACGCGCAGCAAATTACAGGCTCGCAGATAACTACTTTTTATCAACTCGAACTGCAAACGCTGGGTTCTGTAAAATCAATGACGCTGGATGCCAATGTTACCGAGTTACTGAAACTAAATGATTGTGAACTAGCCACGAGGGATTATAAGATGTTTGTGCTAAACACAAGCAGCGCAGCTATTGCCCGCAATAACGGCTTTGTCAGCAGCACTGGTCCGGGAAGATTAGTGAGGTCTACTAATTCCACCAGCACTTATCTTTTTCCTACCGGTTGGAATGATAATAATACCATTTACTATCGTCCGGCCGAGTTGACCCCTTCTGTTACAGATGCACAGTCATATGCTGTGAGGATGGCTTTTGGCGATGCTACGCTGGAAGGCTATGATGTAAATACACACCTGGATAATGTTACAGGAGTTAATACAAAGTTCTTTCACCTTATCAAACAGATAGGTTCAACAACCCCTTCGGCATTATCACTTTATTACGACCAGGTAAGAGATGGCGCATGGTCTTCTATCGGCCGTTGGCAAACGGTACCTGAGTGGGAGGACTTGATGAATACCACCCTTACTACTGCCACTCCTTTGTCGCACAGAACCAAGGCCGACTGGAGTGATAACGGCGATGAGCCACACGCTTTGATCAATTCAAAGGAGATCACTCAATTCTGGAATTTCCCAAATGTATTTGATCCAGCCAGCAGCGACCCTAACAACAGCAGTTTCCACATCATCAATCAATTTAACCTGGTGGTATTACAGGATATGAAAATTTTTGACCGTTGGGGCGAAAAGGTTTTTGACAGCCAGCGCGATGGTACCATTTGCACCTTTGGCAGCAACTCCACTTATTGCTGGAATGGCTACTACCGTGGAAAATTACAGCCAATGGGCAATTACGTTTATATGGCAAGTCTTAAAGTATTAAGTACCGGCGAGGTAAAAGCTGCAACCGGAAACGTTTCGTTGCTTTGGTAAAAAAATAATTGGATAAAGGATTAAAATATAGATATGAGGAAAATTTACACGTTCATATTTGCCATCATTATAAGCGCTGGCGCTTTTGCGCAGGATATACATTATTCGCAGTTTTTTAATGCGCCGCTATTATTAAACCCTGCTTTAACAGGTTTTACTCCCGGCCTTTACAGGGTAGGCGCCAATTACCGTAATCAATGGTGGAGTGCTACCGGTGGCGGCTTTGGCAAATCACCCTATATGACTACCGCTGTTGGCGGAGATTTTCCGATAAAAGTAAAGAACGATGCAGTTGGTGTGGGCCTGTTTTTAGCAAACGACCAGGCAGGAGCTAACACCTTTAGTACTATAATGATAAATGCTTCAGGCTCGTATATCAAAACCTTAGGTAAAAAAGAGAATCACCGTTTGTCAGCCGGCTTTCAGATAGGGTATACAACACAATCCATTGCTACGCAAAATTTTCAGTTTGCCAGCCAGTTCCAGGATAACACTTTCGTTAATACAATACCGAGCAATGAAAACATTGGCAAAAGCCACGTTGGCTATTTGAACCTGAATGCGGGCTTGTTATGGTATGGAAAATTTTCGGATGTGTTTGGAATGTACGCGGGTACTTCATTCTACAATCTTTCGATGCCTAAGTATGATGTACTGGCCGGGCAAAAACATAATCTTTACTGGCGTGTAAATGTTCATACAGGATTTGATATTGCGATTGACAAGAAATATCACATCCTTCCTTCATTGATGTACATGCTGCAGGGAGTGGATAACCAGATAAATACCGGTTTAGGATTTGGAATTGATTTTGAGCATGACATGGCGCTTACTTTAGGTATTTACAACCGTATTAATACACTTGCTGTTGGCGCAGGTGCCGATGCCGTTATTCCTTACCTGGCTTATGAAATAAAAGGGATTAAACTGGGTGTAAGTTACGACGCCACTGTTTCGCAATTAAAAGATGCAGGCCATGCAGTAGGCGCATTTGAACTTTCTCTTACTTATACTAAAAAGAGAAGGAATTATAACTTCAGAAATGCGCTTATCTATCCAAGGTTCTAGAAATATTTATTTGTCTCATTCATAAATCAGGAAGTTCGTTTTCGAAATTTTTAGTTTCAATAATTTAACCCCGACATGAAATTGAAGTTTTTATTATTCCCAGCCCTGCTGGCCATTCTTGGACTTACGTCTATAAATACCCTCCACGCACAATCAGCGGAAATTATTAAGCCCAAAGCAACTTTTAATCCTAAAACGGACGATAAGCTGAAAGAAATTCCTGAGCCGCAAACGCTTAGCTGGCAAAAAAATAAATCATGGGGCGATAAACTTTTTGACCAGGGAAGAATATTCAATGGTTTACGCTATTACGAAGAAGCGGTCAACAAAAATCCACAGGCTAATTACCTGTTTCAAAAAATGGCTGATGGTTATTTTGCGCTACGCAACTATTGGGCCGCCAACAAGTATTATAAAATGCTGGTTGAAATGGATACCGCGAAACATAACAACTACTACGCCCAGTATCAATACGCCTTAACCGATAAATACATTGGTAACTACGAAAAGGCAAAACTAGGTTTTGAGTTGTTTAACCGGAATACTCAAAATGTGCATGACAAAGAGATAGAAGAGCAGAGGAAGAAAGCCGACCGCGAATCTTTGGGTTGCGATTTGGGCATTAAGCTTCGCGATGACAAAACTTTTAAAGAGGTGAAGGCTGTTCATCTTGATTCTAGCGTTAATCATGCTAATACGGATTATGCGCCTGTGCTAACGGACCCCATTACTTTAGTTTACAGTTCATGGGTTTCGGATAGCGTAATACTGATAGGGAAGAAAGAGAAATATGCTACGTTTTCAAGGATATATAAATCGACAAAAACACCCAATGGATGGAGCAAAGCTGAACCGGTGCCGGGTGAGATAAATAAGATTAGCTATCACGTAGGTAATACAGCTTTTGCTGCTGATGGAAAAACCATGTATTACACGCAGTGTTTGCAGGATGATGACCAGCGGATTCGTTGCAATATTTGTAAAAGCCTTTTAGGTGATAGCGGATGGGTTGCCGGAATTAAATTAGATGCCAGCATTAACGCCCCCGGCGCTACCAATACGGAACCTGCTTTTGGAAAAAATGAAGCCGGAGAAAATGTGTTGTACTTTGTTTCTGATCGTAACAAGGATAAGGGCCTTGATCTTTTTTATGCCAAGGTAAATGGCGATGGAAGCCTGGGCAAAGCTCAGCTTGCCAGCAATGCTATTAATAGCGATGGCGACGAAATGACACCGGTGTATGATTTTCAAACCAACACACTTTACTTTAGCAGTAACGGAAGGGTTGGCATAGGTGGCCTTGATGTTTATAAAACTAAAGCCGTTAATGGTAACTGGTCGGAACCTGAAAACCTTGGATTACCAGTTAACAGCAGCGTTGATGACTACGATTATTTTTGGAGCGAAAAAGACGGTTTAGGTTTTGTGGTATCAAATCGTCCGGGTGGTTATGGGTTAAAAGCTGAAACCTATTGCAGTGATGATATTTACCAGGTTTATAAATACAGGATATACCTGGGTGTAAAAGGCAAGCTATTAACGGCTGACAGCAACCTGCTTGTTACTAACCAGATTGTTACTTTGTATGATGCAAAAACCGGTACTGCATTAAAGACTGTTAACTCAAAAGACGGCTCGTATTTTTTCGACCTTGAAACTGACAAGAGTTATAAGGTGAGTGCTGCCCGCGAAGGCTTCTTTACAGCCAGCCAAACCTTCAGCACTGAAGGAAAGGATAAGAGCGATACGATGACTTATACGCTTTCTCTGAAAAAAATGGAGAAGAATAAAGCTTATTCACTCAACAACATTTATTACGAGTATGACAAGTTTGATTTAACACCTCCGTCAAAGGCGGTATTGGATACCTTGTATGAAATTTTGAAAGAGAACCCGAACATTGTTATAGAATTAAGTTCTCATACCGATGGAAAGGGTGCTGAGAAATACAATCTTGACCTGAGCCAGAAACGTGCTGAAAGCTGCGTTAACTACCTGGTAAATGAAAAAGGGATACCTAAAGAAAGAATGGTTGCAAAAGGATATGGCAAAAGCGTTCCGGT
>JAQBNQ010000214.1 GCA_028288545.1 Bacteroidota bacterium | reverse complement strand
TTAACTCCGTTATCATTGATTCGGTTGCAGATTTAAAACCGGTGGTGCAAAATCTTGCATTTGCCGTTTCCCTTTATTCGGGACAAATGTGTACTGCGCCGCAAAACTTTTTTATACCTGCGGGTGGAGTAAAGCAAGGTGATACGGTTATTCCATACGAAGAAGTAAAGAAGGCGCTTGTTGACGCTATTTCCGGCATTGCAAATCACCCGCAAATGGGCCCAGGAACTTTAGGCGCTATACAAAGTGATGTAACCCTTAAGCGCGTTAATAGTGTAAAAGATATTGGCGCTACTGTGTTGTTAGAACCCGGCAAAGTCGCCAATGCTGAATTTCCGGATGCACGTACCAGCAGCCATATTGTGTTGGAAGTTGATGCCAAGGACGAAGGCATTTTTGAAAATGAATTATTCGGACCTATCGTGCTTATCATCAAAACAAAAGACACTGAACAGTCTGTTGCATTGGCAAAACAAATGGTAGCAAAGCACGGAGCTATTACCTGCGCTGCTTACAGCACAGATGAGGCCACCACGCAAATGATACTGGACGAAATGGAGAGCGTATTTGCACCGGTGTCATTAAACCTAACCGGAATGATATGGGTTAACCAACATGCCGGATTCAGCGACTTTCACGTTACCGGAGGAAACCCCGCAGGTAATGCATCCTTTACAAACCCAGAGTATGTGAATAAGAGGTTTGTTTGGGTGGGACACAGAAGAGTTCAATAGGAAGCGGAAATAGACCCTACAAAAAAGGCAGGTTCGATTGTAAAATAAAACCTGCCTTTTATATTAAAGCGAATATATCTTATTTGAGCACCTCCACCCTGCGTCACTCATTCAATAGCCGGGTGCCTTTTAAATTCTTTAGCCTCGTTAAACAACTTGCGGTAAGTAATGTGTGTTTTTACAATTTTGCCCCCAAGAATTTCGCAGGTTTTCATCATACGCAGGTTAAAGTCGCCAACCCATACCAATTCAATTTCATCCCATCTTTTTTTTGTGCGCACCACTTCGTCTGCAGCCATAACAATAGCACCTTCCAATCCTTTTTTTTGATGCTCCGGAACTACACCAAAAATGATTCCGAATATTTTGCGGTTGCTGGTATCAAAGGTTTTTAGCCAAAGAAATTTGAGCATTCCCCAAATATTTAAGTTGCCTTTTAAATGTTTAAACCAACCGTTCAGCTCGGGCAGCATGATAAACATTGCAACCGGCTCGTTCTTATAGTAACCGAACCAGGCCAGGTAATCAATCATTACGGGTTTAAAACTTTGTATCAGTTTCCACGCCTGGTCCTGGCTCATTTCTTTAAAGTTTGGAAGAAACTTCCAGGTCTTATTAAAGATGGTTCTGAAGTCTTCGGCGTATTGCCTGAGTTTGGGTTTTTCAATATGCCTGAAAGTGTAATCGCCTGATTTCTTCAAGCGTTCAGTAATTGCCTTGTAACGTTCGGGCCGTGCATCATTAACATGGATGGAATAGGAATATTGCTGAAAATAATCTTTGAAGCCATAGCTTTCGAACAATACTTTATAATATGGCGGATTGTAATTCATTTGATAGGTAGCCGGGGTAAAGCCATCTACCAGCAAGCCCCACCATGCGTTTCGTTCTCCAAAATTGATTGGACCGTCCATGGCGTCCATGCCATTTTGCTGTAGCCATTTTTTTGCGGTGTCGAATAAGAAATTGGCGGACTGTTGGTTGTTGATGCACTCAAAAAAACCACAACCTCCGGTTGGTTGCTCTTCGCTAAAGGCTGTTTTCTTATTAAAGAAAGCGGCAATTCTGCCAATGGTTTTATTGGTCTCATCCATCAAAATCCATCGTGCACATTCGCCGTGTTCAAAGTATTTGTTCTTTGCGGGGTTAAATACTTTTTGAATGTCCTGCTTTAGCGGAGCAATCCAATTAGGATCATACTTATAAATAGAAAAGGGAAGCTGAATGAATTCAACTTCGGTATGTTTGTTATTAACCTCAATGATGTTAAACATCGGGGCTAAAGTAATTCGGAATTTGGATTTTGGAGAAACAAGCCTGGATTTTAATTTCTGAAATGTTTTGTTTTCTTGAACGGAGGTGTAGTATAGTTCGGCTACGCTTACTATCACAACGGGACATGGTTGGGGTTATCGGTGAAGAAGACTTTTTTGGAGGCGTGTTTGCATCAGTTGTAAAATACCCCGCCCAAATGATTGGCATCGTTTATTCGGACAGGCAGGTACCTGTATTGCCGCTTGCGTTGTTGCTGGTGGTTGTTTGGTACACGTACACATCGGCCATAGTGCTATCGGTTACGGTGTACACTTTTACCGTGGCATCTGCCTGGTTGGTTGCGGCCCGTCCGACCGTGTCATCCGGGCGGATGTAAACGGTTTGGGCTTTGGCAGGGTAACTTAATGCTGATATAAAGATTGCGAGGGTAAGGATAGATTTTATATTGAGGGGTTTAATGTTTTTTGAATTATTTTATATGGTGTAATTCCGTCTTCGGAAATTCTTTCTGTTGCATTACCTTCCTCCCTCGCCATCCGCCGCGGCGGATGTGCGCTCTCCCGCCCAAAGCCGCGGGATGAAACACCTCCAAAGGGAGACAATGCACTTTCATTCCTTTACAACCTCGCGTACAATTCGCTCCCCATCCACCACCACACTAACAAAATAAACCCCATTAGGTAAATAGCTTAAATCAAGCATTTTGATGTAGCTGGGGCTTAGGTTGGTTTCTTGTTGGGTGTAAATTATTTGGCCAAGGGGATTGGTAATTGTAAAAGTAGCCCCGTGCAGATTTTCTTTTTGAAGAATGATATTTAAATCGGAGGTAAAAGGATTGGGGTAGATAGATAGTTGAGGGGCTTGGGTGAGATGCGTTATATCGGTTACCGTATCAATGCAGAATTTCATTATCCAGTAATCCTCACCTCCCCAACTGGATTGGGTTTTATATCCGGCAATACTTGCTTTAGTGCTGTTGCCAACTACAAAACAGCCATCATTACTTTGTATGGCTTTAATATTATAAGCACCACTATCTATCAGAATTGTTTTATCCCATTCTTTATTACCTGCCGAATCTGTTTTTATTATCCAGGCTTGTGGGTTGCCTAAATTGTCTTCAGATTTATCTCCGTTGGCATATGTTGATGTGGAATTACCTGCCAGTAAAAATCCGCCATCTGCAGTATTTGAAACGTCATATAACATGTCGCTGCTTGTTGCCCCAAAATCTCTATCCCATATTTTGTTGCCAGCAGAATCAATTTTTAAAATCCAATAGTCATTTTGTCCTTTGTTGTTTTGTGTTTTATCGCCGCTTATATCTGAAAAGGAATACCCGCCCAAAAGAAAGTTGCCATCTTTTGTTTTCGTCATACAAAAAAGGTCTTCACCCTTAGTCCCTCCATATCTTTGATCCCATATTTTATTGCCTGCAGAATCAAGTTTAACTATCCAGTAATTTTCATAACCCGATCTCCAGTTATTCTGTGTTTTATCGCCACCGCTATCTGAGCTGGTAGTGCCAGCTACTAAATATCCCCCATCGCTCGTTTGTTCGATACCATTCAAAAATTCATTTTTTGTACCTCCAAGTGTTTTATCCCATATTTTATTGCCCTGTGCATCTGTTTTAACCACCCAATAATCGTAACTAATGCCCGTAAGGTCTCGGTTAGGTTCCGATTTGTCACCACTAACCGGAGACCAAGAAAAACCGCCTATAATATATCCCGAATCACGTGTTTGCTTAACAATAGTTAAATCATCTTCCCCAACACCACCAAAACGTTTTTCCCACTCTTTAACTCCTTCAGCTGTTATTTTTACTAACCAATAATCGTTATCGCCTCTGCCACTTTGCGAAACGTCAAAGCTCACATTAGAAGTAGTTAAGCCGCCAAATATATAGCCCCCATCAAAAGTTGGGCTCAGCTGCACAGCATTTTCTGCGCCAGTACCCCCGAAGCGCTTGTCCCACTCCTTATTTCCAATACTATCGATTTTGATTATCCAGCTATCAGGATAATATAATGTGGGGTCTCTGTTTGGTTGTGTTTTATCCCCACTTGTATCTGAAATTGAAGCCCCACCAAGTATATACCCATTGTCCGGAGTTTTACTTAAAACGATAAATGCATCGGTACCGGTGCCTCCATAGCGCTTATCCCATTGCTTGTGCAATATGCTTTGGGCAAAAGAAACATGGGCAACTAACGTAAGAAAAAATGTAATAAATAATCCTAATCTCATAAAACTACATTTTGACCAATTTGCCGGTAATAACCTGCCCGGTATTTAATTTTACGTGGTAGTAATAAATACCTGCGCTAATAGTATTTTCCCACCCTTGTTGGTGTTCCCTCATCTTCGCCATTCCAGCGCCGCCGTTGTTGGGTGTTTAAGCTCACCATTAAAAATAAGCAAAGCGAGCGGCACCAACAACTGGATTTGGTGTAACTGCCCGGTGTAGGAAGGTTGCGATAATTAGTAAGTTTCTTAAATAGCCGAAAAGGAGGGTTAAACATAGCGTGGACTAACGACTTGCAAACTCCCGGACTAATCTCTCGTCGATTCAGAATTGCCG
>JAQBNQ010000101.1 GCA_028288545.1 Bacteroidota bacterium | reverse complement strand
TGCATTTTCAGCATATAAAGCATAAGGAACGCTCACTAATTCAGTAGACCCCATGTTCAGGAAAACGCCTGTACAATTCAAATCCTCTTCAACTAAAAGATATTTATTAAAGGTGTTCCACTGTACTCCCGGAAACGAGCCGATAGTAGGATTGCCCTCACCAATTTTACAGGTAAACAAACCAAATTGATTGGTATGAACCGATTGTGTTTCCTGGTATTCAGGTACTCCCGGGTTAATGCCAAAATCAATGGTAAACCTCATACAAAGGTTTTTGTTAGGTATGATAGATCCGTTGGCGTCCCGGGCTATTGCCTGGTAATTAACTGCCTGTGGTACCCCGGCGTAAATGATGTGGGCTAAAACGATTCCTGCTAACAGAGAGACAAGTTTTTTCATACTCAAAACAGTTTTTTGGGGTTAATTTCCACTAAGTGCGATAAGCAGGATTACAAGCAAATTCGGGGGTTTTATTGCATAGCACAACCATGCCTTCTAAACAAATATCAAATACCTTTTCGTTTATACAAAATTTTGGTTAAAAATAATGTCTTGCAAAATCATGTAAATACTACACTATACCGGCTGAATGATGACTATTTAATACAAGATGACGTATTTTTGATACAGTTCAGTTGCATTACTATCCCTACGTTCCGAAAACAAAATAGAAAGAATACCTGATATTGTCAAGTATTGCTTTTTTGGCCTGTTTTACTTCCTGCAAGGCCTTTATGTTTTAAGCTGCAAAACACGGAGCCAAACCTTTCTGAAACAGGGTATTTGGAAATTCTCAATATCGGTATATCTTTGCCGTCCATTTTTTCATAACCCTAAAAAGCAGAGAAACATGCTTACACAGTACGAAACAGTATTTATTCTCACTCCCGTGTTGTCGGAAGACGACGCCAAAAAGAGCATCAACGCTTATGTTGAGCTACTTAAGTCCCAGGGAGCAGAGATCGTTCACCAGGAACATTGGGGGCTTAAAAACCTTCGTTACATGATTGGCAAAAAAAACACCGGCATTTATCATGTGGTGGAATATAAAGCCACAGGAAAAGCCGTTGACGTTTTAGAAGTCGCGTTCCGCCGCGATGAAAACGTTCTTCGTTACATGACAGTTAGATTAGACAAATACGCTGTTAAGTACAACGACGACAAACGCGCAGGTATCGTAGGAAGAAACAAAAAAGTTAACGTTGAAAAAGCTAAGGAGGAAGCAACCGCATAATGGCTACAAGTAACGACCAGATAAAATATTTAACCGCTACCAAGATCGGTTTGGTTAAAAAGAAATATTGCCGCTTTAAGAAAAACGGTATTAAGTACATCGACTATAAGGATCCTGATTATTTGCTGAAGTTTATCAACGAACAAGGCAAGATCCTTCCGCGCCGTTTAAGTGGTAACTCACTTAAGTATCAGCGCAAAATTGGCCAGGCTATTAAAAGAGCCCGCCACATTGCCATTCTGCCTTACGTTGCAGATCTTTTGAAATAAAATAGTTGAATCTTAAAAAGCTTAAACAATGGAATTAATTCTCACAAAAGATGTAGAAAAACTAGGCTTCGCTGACGACGTAGTGAACGTGCGCCCGGGTTTTGCATTAAACTATCTTATACCACAGGGTTATGCTGTAGTTAAAAACAGCGGCTCCCTAGCACAACTGGCAGGAAGAACCAAGGCCCGCGAAAAACGCGAAGCCAAATTGCTGGAGCAGTTCAACGAAATATCTGTAAGACTTACAAGCGCTACCCTTAAAATTGGTGCTAAAGTGGGTACTACTGGCAAAATTTTTGGAAGTGTTTCTGCATATCACGTTGCAGAAGCCATCAAAAATCAATTGCAGGTTGAAGTTGACCGCAGAAAAATAAAAATTACTGAAGGCGAAGTAAAACAACTGGGTACTTATACTGCCGAAGTTGGTTTGGGTGCCAGCCATAAAGTAACCGTTACCTTCGAAGTGGTAGCTGAATAATACCAAACAGTAAAGATTTAAAACCTCTGCTGTATATTAAAAACAATGCTCTTCCGTTTATAACGGCAGAGCATTTTTATTTTTACATACATTAAACCCAGGCTTTGATAAAGTTCAGAAACCTTTTCCTCCTTGTTTTTTCACTCTTAAGCCTAAGCGCAGCCGCGCAGCTTAATTTTGAATTTACCGAAGGCAAGTTTCTGATAAAAGGAAAAGTGGTTGACCTTGAAAGCCGCAAACCCCTGGCCTTTGCCAATGTTATTATCACCAATTTGCGCAAAGGCGTAACCTGCGATAACGAAGGAAATTTTTCACTGTACGTTTACATGAAGGATACTTTAAAGATATCCTACCTGGGCTACCTCAACAAGGTCATTCACGTAAGCGATATCGATTCTTCCAAATACTACACGCTCGAAATTCCCTTATACCGCGATGCCATAAAAATTAAAGAGATAAATATATACCCCTACAACGACCTGGATGCTTTTAAGAAAGCCTTTGTAGATGCCAAAGAAGTAAACAAGGTACACATCCCCGGCATTGCCGAACCTAAATATTCCAACAAACCGGTCGCTCCCAAATTCAGCAACCCCATCTCTTTCCTCTACGACAAAGTAAAACGCCGCAGTTCCGCCAACCCCGACTTTAAACCGTAATTGTAGCGGTTTGCAATAACATCACCAATACATTTAACTACAAAGGGAGCCCCCAAATACAGGGTAGCATCCCTAACGGGACGCGATTTTTTTGCAATTGTTTTTCTACCTATGTGTAGTGCCTGACGGCACATCTCGTTTGCGCTCCATTCCCGTAGGGAATTAATATTGGTAGACTGGAATGTTGATTTGATATTATCGTCCTGTTAAGGACGACACCTTAAGGGCTAAAGATCAATTCTTATAAAACCTTCCAATATGCAACAAATGATTGCTGTCGTTATAATAAGCAAGTACGTATAAGCCCGGTTTGTACTGCGTCAAATCAACAGTAAGCCCATTGCTCCCTGGCTCTAAATGAATCTCAGCCTGTAGCACTCCTGTAATATCCATTATCTTAATAACCCCTGCCTCCGATATCATCAATGGCTCTATCATCAAAAAATTGACTGCCGGATTCGGATAGTATTTCAGCGACACATTACTGCGGCTGTTAAACTCATCCATAATCTGTTGTTGCGATTTAACCGTAGTGTTGGCAGCCAACTCGGTCGAACTTTGTGCCATGGCCCCATCCAGGCCGGCAATCAGCAGAGCGCTGATGATTAGTATTTTTTTCATAGGGCATAGGTTTTATACCTCTATGACGGGGCATTCCTCTCTCCCGTTTAATCAAATACTAAAAATTTAGTTCTATTAACGAATCCACAAATTTTATATGTATTAGTCCTCCTCCCCACACAATAACCATCGCCAACAACGTTCTATCTTATCCCCTGTCAATGTTTTAACCTGTATTCGCATTCCTCGGCTGCTAACTCCGTAACTCCGTGCCTCCGTGTTTTTCTATTACATACCACTCAGCGTTCCATCTGCCTTTGTATTCACACAATTGCATTCATCATAATTTCATCATAAAAATCATTACAAATCAGCCCGCCCGAATGACTGAAGCCATTCAGTCGGGCGGGCGTTCTATCTGTATTCGCTACTCATAACGCAAAGCCTCAACAGGATCCAAATCAGAAGCTTTAATGGCAGGATAAATACCAGCGGCAAGTCCAACAATAAACGTAAACACCCAACCCCCAATCACCCACACATACGGAAATATAAATCCGGATTTCAAAAACACACCCACCAGGTTACCCATTAGTATTCCAAGTATAATTCCCATAATGCCACCCAACTGGCATATAACAACAGCCTCCGTCAAAAACTGAATTCTTATCGCCCGCTTGGTAGCGCCAAGCGCTTTGCTAATTCCAATTTCGCGGGTACGTTCGTTAACGCTTACCAGCATAATATTCATCAGGCCTATACCGGCACCAATAAGGGTAAGTATTCCTATTACAATCGTTGCAATACTTACATACTTCAACTGGTCCAGTATCTGGTTGGCAAGGCGCTCGCTTTTAGCTAC
>JAQBNQ010000082.1 GCA_028288545.1 Bacteroidota bacterium | reverse complement strand
TTAGCTATTTGCCTGGGTCTACGCCTTCTTGTTTATCGTCGTCGTTAACTTTGATCAATTTGCCTTTGTAAGCCGGGTTTTCGAGGTGAAGAATGTAGTCTTCAACCTGGTCAGCACCAATACGGCGGGCCTTTATTCTTTTGTTCGAATCAAGGATATATATCTGCGGAGTGCTTTGAATATCCCACTCATAACGGAAATTGCTGTGTTTCTTCGAATCGCAAACGTTATTCCAGTCAAGGTTATTCTTTTTAATAAACTCTACCCAGTCCTTGTAATTTTCAATTTCCATAATAGCAGGAGCGAAGGCATCCACATCAATTCCCTTCTTCTTTAAACTGTGATAAGCATCCGCTAACAATGGAATTTCCTTTTTGCAATGTCCACAATCCGGATCCCAGAAAGCAAGAATCGTGTACTTAGCCTTAAGATCATATAATGACTTCCATTGGTTTTCGGTAGAGTCTGTAGGCAGTATTAAACGCTGAGCCAGCTTATCGCATAGTACGGGTTTTAAACGTTGTACACGGTCGCAGATTTTAAAGCGTTTTGTTGAATCCAGCCAATCCACCAGTTTAGGATCGCAGAAGTATTTTTCTCCAAAGTGAACATACACCTCATCAAAGCACATGATCTTCGAGTTGGCGGCTTCATTAAAAATGTAGGTAAGTATATAACGATACACTTCATTCTTCTTATTCGTTTTTCCAAGCAGTTCTTCTCCGCCTGCAATCAAGGAATCAGGAGTTTGAACAATAGTCTGCGTCCAGAAAACCTTCAGCTTATTATGGAACACAGGGCAACGCAATAAACGCTCATCCAACAGGTCTACATTATCCCAGTAGTGAGCTTTGTAAAAGCGCCATTGAAAAGCGGAGTCAATTATTTTACCGTTAGCATCCTTTGGTGGATCAGGTACCGGAACATCCCTCATGGCATTTAGCAGCTTAGCATAAAACAGGTCAGGATGTTGAGTAATAACACCTTCGCGTTTAGCTTTTACGTCCTTATCAACCTGCATCAGTTGGTCGCGGGCTCTGTCTTTATCTTTAGGGTCGCCTTTGTAATCCTTGGCACTGGCAGCCTTGTAAATCCTGCTGTTAGAGTCAGAAACTTCCTTCATTTTTCCGAGGAATTTCATGTCATCATAAAACAAAGTATTCTCTACCGAATTGGTAACCTTCAAGTGATCAGTAAGGTTATTGGTATCGGTTTCCAGCGTAAACTCATGCTCGCTGATAATAAACTCAAAATAGTGATTGCCTAAGGCAGGAAATACTGCCAGGTAAACACCACCGGGCAACATAGTGTCGGCTTTTAAAACAATGGTACCCTTCTTATCAAACAGGATAGTGTCTTTTACATACTGTTTATCGCCGTAATAATTGGCCAGTATCATTTTGGAGTTTTCGAGCCCCTTAACGGTAATTTTAATGTTCATTCCTTTTCCGGTAGCGGCAAAGGAGAACAGCGAAACAAAACAGACTAGCAGAGAAGTAGATATTTTTTTGATCATAGCTTTAATTTAGAAGCTGCCAAAAGTATTGGATTTTTGTTAAAATCCGAATAGTGGTTAGCCGTTAAAAAATCTTAACCGCCTACTTGCGCATAGGCTGTATAATAGTAACGAAAATTTAAAAATTGGTTGCAATATAGGGTTTAGTTTAAGATAAGTTCACAGTTTACGGGTTTGCGGTTTACTGTTTTCGGTTTTCAGTTTTGGGGTGAGGCTGAGTTGAAATAGATGCGATTGAGTGGGACAAGAAATCGTTACCTCACTTCAGTCTCTATATTGATTTTTTTACTTTGCGACAAAATCAATCTTACCCCTAAATAATAGAGCCTATTTTGATCTTTATCTCAAAACAGTAAGGAGTGAGCGAAACCGGGCAAAAAAAATGCCTGATGGTCTCTAGTTTTGTGCTTATAAAATACCTTCTATGAAAAATATTTATGTAGCTATTTGTTTTGTTTTTGCCGTGGTAACTTCTGTTTCGGCCCAATGGCAGCCTCTAAAGGGATTTAAAGGAGGAAATATCAGAGTTCGTGCCAGCGGGCAGGTAATTATTGCTTCGACTGCAGGTTCTACCTATTTTTATTCAGGCGATGCGGGAGCATCATGGCATCTTCGACAAATCAATGGAATCCCTACCCCCGGTATTTGGAACGGAAATATCATTCAATGCGATTCGATGGGCAATTTGCTTATTGACTACAATTGCAGCAATAATTTGGTTTTTGTATCTTCTTATTTTAAGGATAATAACCGTGTGGTGGCAGGTTTTGCTGTGGGTGCCAACAACCGGATATTTGCAAATGCGGTAAACACGTCATTAGGCATTAGAGAACTTTATTATTCTGATGATACCTGCAGGACCTGGACCCTTACACCCGTTAATGGTGCACCGGTAGCATCAGGCAATTTTATTTATGCTTTTAACGGTGCCGAACGTTACAGCTCTGTTGATAATGGCGTAACCTGGGACAGCGCTGCAGCGACTAATCTTTTATTGGGACAATCGGCGCACGGCAGCGTTATTGCTTATGGGCAAAATGTAGGTATAGGTATAAATTACAGTACCGACGCGGGGCAGACATGGCATTTTAAAGGTGTTGGGGGTACCAATGCCAGCAGTTTAACGGTTGGCGATTCGGCCATTTATTTCTCTGGCTCCGGTCCGTGGGGCGGATTATATAAAATAGACTATGTAAGCGGAAATGTTGTTTTGGTGGATAGCAATTCATTTTCCGATCCATCAATTCAAAGCCTCAGTTATGCCAACGGAAAAATATGGATGGGAACTACGGGCGATGGGCTATATGCATATGACGAGCACACCAAAGTAGTAAGCAAACCTGTAAATGATGTTTATGCCCGGAATGTGGACCAATGCTATTTTAACCACAACCAGATTTTAGCCACACAGCGTTGGTACACTAATTACGGCGGCGAGGAACGGTATGAACTAATGTATAGCAACGATTATGGGGCTTCTTTTAATTCGAAGAAGATAAAATACGTAAATATTAATGTGCCGGCAGTTGTAGATACGCAGATATATTATCTATCCCGCAATGACACCGGTTATACCAACCAGTTTTATACCCTGCTGGGATCAACCGAAGATGATTTGTGCGGGCTGGCCCATTTATTTTCAAACCCTCAAAAGATATTTAATATAGATAGCATCTTTATGGTGGTTTGCGGCAGTTCTATTAGTGACGGATATTTGTTCCGTTCCCCTGATTTAGGTTTGCATTGGGATTCCATACATTATTTCCCGCTAGGTATTTACGATGCCCGGCAATGGCAGGACAGTGTTTTTGTTTCGTCTGGCTCCAGGGTTTATGCCTTTGACAAAGCAGGCAACCTCGCTTATTCCATGTTCCTTAATATAGGCTCATCGGGCTCAGGCTCTATACCACCGCTT
>JAQBNQ010000023.1 GCA_028288545.1 Bacteroidota bacterium | reverse complement strand
GTCCTTTAAGTAATTATTTTCTCATAGGCATTTATTGATACACAATTAATTTTTTACCGTCCACAGAGAATTGCACCCCGTTATAGGCTAATATTTTTAAGACATCTGATAATTTGGAATAACGCGGCATATCCCCACCGAAATGATAAGTTTTGCTCTGGCCCTCATAGACGACATCCATATCATACCAGCGGCTCAACTGGTTCATCACCATTTGTAAGGAGGTATTCTTGCCGAATTTGAACAGGTCGTTCTTCCAGGCCAGCACTTCTTCTTCATCTACCTTTGTGTTCAGCGTTTCGCCGATCGCCTGCTGTCCTGGTTTCAGTAACAGACTATTGACTTTCACGCTGCCTTCTATCAAGGTTGTTTTGGTTTCGCCGTCAAACATATTGACATTAAAGTGCGTACCGATATCCTCAATGGTTTCCTTACCCGCCACCACAAAAAACGGCTGGCTGGCCTTATGCACCACTTCAAAATAAACCTGACCGGTGATCGTCACCCGCCTGTCCTTACCATTAAAGGCCACCGGAAAACGGATCGAAGAACCCGCATCTAAAACCGCCAGCGTACCATCCGCCAGTTTTAACTCATGCTTACCACCACCGCGCGGCACCGTCAGCGTATTATACACATCCGGCGCTTCCTCCGCTGGGCTATAAACCAATGCGCCGGTAGTCGTCTTCTGGACATTGGTATTGGTGATCTTTCCTGTTGGGATATTCGTAACCGCTAACTGCTGCCCATTGCCTAAAGTCAGGATGGCCTTATTACCCGGTAATACCTCATTCTTAAACGTGCCCGGTTTCAAAACAGCCACCTGCTGCTTTTGCTGCTGATGCAGCACAAAATAACCACCCACCGAACAAGCGATAATGATCGAAGCCGCCGCCGCGATCCGCGGCCACAGCGTCCTTGTCTTCCGCTCATAAATGACCTCGTTCAAATGCGCCAGCACCGTATCGAAGGTCTCCAGCCGTTCCTCATCGGATAAGGTCTCAGAACGGTCCGCCGCCACATGCAGGTACCATTCATCCAGTACCGCTTTCTCCGCGTCGGTGATCGTGCCTGCTTGATACTTTTCCAGTAAAACTTTGATGTCTTCCTCTTGCATATGTCTGTAAGACGGCAAGCCTATAGGGAGGGGGGTATAGGTTTTGAAAAAAAATCGCGCTTATATTCCGTTACCCGGAGAAAGGTATGCGTAGCTTATTTTTATCGCTATCTTTAGGTCGGTAGAAATTCCCGTAATTCATGCTTAGCTATGGCTGTTTAATAATTGCCGGTTATTGCTCAGTTGATGAATCGCTGCCATAAGCACTTGCCAGCAAATTCGGGCTGTATGGTCATCTGGATGAAAACCTGAACCTACCTGTTGAAGCGGATGGATATAGTTTCTAAAATCTCTCAGCGCGTGACTAAATTTTCTAACGTCTTCTTTTAATAACCCTAATTCATGAGCGGTGTCAATCAAATTACTCAGACTCCAGTCGTGGAACATTTTTACTTTTCCATCTTTTTGAGGTGCTGTTTTAGCGGTATTAAAAGCTTTAGGGAAGCTTGTGGCAATTCCAAGCAGTACACCTTCAAGTGAACTACCTGCCAAAAATATAACTGATAAGGATGCTTTGTTTTTAAGACAAATCTTTATTTCATCAAAACGGGTGTTTATTACCTCTGTAACCCTTGCTTCTAAACCAAGTTGATCTAACGATATGGATTTAAATTCTTGATTTAGGAAAATATCTTCCGTTACAGGTTCTGCTTTATGCGTTTCCGGTATAATTACATTTTCACCTTTTTGAAAAGTGATGTCAGTATTTTTCCGCACTACCTGCCATTTATCGTAAGTTAGAAACAGATTGAAATCAGCAATTAATTTATCCAGCAACTCATATCGGCCTATGTAATTAATAGGATTGAAAACTAACTTGATACACTTATCCAACTCAGGTGTGCCGTTCAGTTTTGATAATTTATCATCGGTATATGCCCATCGCGAAGGAAATCCCTGTCCATAAGCATCGTTTGAACCTAGGGTGTTAAAAAAATCTACCAATTTTGGGCCACTTCGGTACTCTGAATCTTCATTAATGATTACCCGGAGTTTCTCTAAAGTTTTTTTATTCAGGACCATTATTTGGCTTTAAGGAGCGTCAGCCAATGTTAATAATTTGCCCAGCTCAGGTTGCTGTTCAAATATACCGAACATTCGCCAATCGTAAGCATATCTTTGTTTAGTTTCATTTTCCAGTTGCACTTTCCACAGTAGCAAAGTGATTAGGCATTTTACTGGGTAAGCGGGTGATATTAAAAGGCAAAACATTAATTTGGTCTACTTTTGGCCATGGACTACACAAAGATTGATTTTTCAAAAACAGATACTGGATTGCTTATTGAAACCTGCAAAAAGGGTGAATTATTGGCAAACAAACGCCAGCTTTC
The DNA here is from genome assembly GCA_028288545.1 of Bacteroidota bacterium. Lineage (GTDB taxonomy): Bacteria > Bacteroidota > Bacteroidia > Chitinophagales > LD1 > Bog-950. The sequence continues at coordinate 769 of JAQBNQ010000023.1, read as the reverse complement.
TGAACTTCAAGAAAAAATAGTACTTGCGGTCAAGCAAGGTAGGTTTGCCGAAAGTCTTAATCGTATCATGGTTGGCATTTTACTTAATGACTCTGCAACTTTTGACATGATCAGGCGTAAAGGCTTATTTCGGTATTCCAATTATATGGAAACAAAATGTATTGTGCCGGATCTGGTGGAAAAAATACATGCATTGCTCAAACAACACCAATACCTTAATCAAAGAAACCTGGACTATTTAACTTACGTCGTTACGCTAAAACCAATATTGAAAACCTTAAAAGATTTAAGAATAGAAATCGCACAAGAATTCAGATGGTTCGATTCAAATTTTCCAGGATACTCCCTAATTAAGTCATTGATGGCCTTTGTTGATTTTATCTTTTTGGAAGCGCATCGTCCTACAGAACAATTTCACACCGATCTTATTTCAGGCCGGTCAAAAGAAGACATTGCATTATCAGTTAGTTACCTCATATTCTTATACAGCCAAACGCACAATCTTACCGTGAGGGATGCCGCAAGGGTTGAGGAAAATTATGTATTAAAAGGGCGGATCATGAAAATGGTTATCGCATCCTGCTATATCGGTGATATTAAAGATTTGGAAATCAAAGTTGAGCATTTTGATTATGCTGTTATTAAATCGCCTGGAAGCCTATTGTTTTTAGCACCTTCTGAAGCGTTTGAAAAATCAATTCGGCTGGGATTTATTCGTAGCGAGCTACAATATGATAATGACCGCATTTTAATGAAAGACGACCTCGGT
>JAQBNQ010000015.1 GCA_028288545.1 Bacteroidota bacterium | reverse complement strand
GCGGTTCATCCCCGCGTATGCGGGTAACAGGAGTTCTTGGCGGGACAATTGTTGCAGTAACTCGGTTCATCCCCGCGTATGCGGGTAACAGTTACCGTGCGTTTGGACGGCAAAGCAATGCGGCGGTTCATCCCCGCGTATGCGGGTAACAGGCCCAATGCTTTACTAGCGGCTTCTATGCCATCGGTTCATCCCCGCGTATGCGGGTAACAGCTGTATGGTGATAATGGCGTAGGCAAATCAAGCGGTTCATCCCCGCGTATGCGGGTAACAGACTAATTCTAACCTATTGATAATAAGAAAGAAAAAGGATTAAAAAAATCTACCAAATTTTTAAAGAGCATCAGCCTTATCCTCAGGCGCAAACGAAACAAGGCGTAGACCATCAAAATCAATGGGCATACGCCGGTTCTTTCCTAAAGTTTTAAAATCAAACCCTGATTCTGTATTTGTCTTCCAAGCGAAAACAGCGTTACCATCTTCAATTCCTTTTTCTAGTTGCTCCCATAACATATCACGTACTTTGGCAGATACATCGCCAATATAAACACCTGCTCGTACTTCAAGCAACCAAATGGCTAATCTACCACGCAAACGTGGAGGCGAGTTTTCAGTTACGATGACCAACATCACCTATTCCTACTATATTTGGGATTGCAATGGGTACAATATCTCTTGCTAGTTTAGGCTTCTCAATTTCACCTGCTGAAAGCACATCATCTATCATAGGAACAAGTTGATCCAATAGTTTACTTTCACGAAAAATATCTCGACAACCTAACCGCACACGACGCTCGGGGTTTGCCGGTTCTTCAGCTGCGACTTTAAATGCGAAGGGCACGATCGCATCAAATTTAACAATGTCGGCAATATCATAAACAAACGATAAAGGTTTTCCCGTATGTATAAAACCAATGGCAGGTGCATAACCAGCAGCAAGAATAGCTGCCTCCGTAATACCATAAAGACAAGAAGTTGCTGCACTTAAGCAACGATTAGGAAGATCGCCGGCATCCCATTCTTCAACATCATAATTTCTTGCCTTCCAGGGCACATCAAATTGTTTAGCAAGATTTTGGTAAATTTTCCGAACACGCGCGCCCTCAGTTCCCCGAAGTTGATCCACACTTCGCCGAGCAGGCGGGTCCTCCTTAAAACGCAACTGGTACATATAGCGAACTACTTTTAAACGTGCAGTTTCATCCAAGGCAAGTTGGGCTTGATACAATAATCGATCCGATCTTGCGCCACCAGGTTGTCCAGCAGCATATAAGCGTACGCCAGCTTCACCAATCCAGATAATTAACGTACCTACTTTGGTAGCCAATTGAATCGCACGGTGGGAGATACGGGTACCAGGTTCTAACATTAAACAGGCTACACTGCCGACAGGAATTTGTGTACGAATTCCTGTTTCATCAACAACTACAAAAGCACCATCAATAACATCAATTTGGCCTTTTTCAATAAAAACCAGAGAAACGCGATCTTTAATTTTGATCGGCTTAATTGGCGGCAACATTAATGTTTTACCATCATCAAACCACAACCAAAACCCTTGGCGGGACCCAAGCCTTTAAATAAAACTTTCAAAAAGCTCTCTGCATCTGTAACTTGCAATTGTCCTTGATAGTCTATCGTACTTAAAGTGATTCTTTTCCCTTCATTTTCTTTGGGAAAATCGTTAACTTCATATTTATCAACAATAACCGAAATAATTTTAAATCCATTTCCTTCGCTACGAGAGGTCAACCATTTAGTCCCCATTTGTTGCACAAGTTCTGCGCGGGAGGTTTTCTTTTCTTTTTGATAATCTTTTTCTTTATAACGCTCATTTTGCACAATATCGTAATAAACCGTTTTGCCTGCAGAATTTTTACTACAAATACGAGGGTTGACGCGCAACTTAAAGTAAAGAAAATCACCATTATTTATTTTTGGCAGGTAAGGTTTGGTTTTAATTTCCCAGCAATTATTATCATTACCAGGTTCGATAGCTGATAGGGTGTAAAATATAGGCCATTCTCCATCAAACTCCTTGCGAAAAAGAAAGTCGCGTTTTTTGTCAGGGTTGTTTTCATTAAACAACTTCCATATCAATTGATGATATTTATATATATCTTTGCCAAGGTAATCATGAAAAAGTTCACTGGGCAAAATATTACGGCGTAAAGAAATTTTGCTAAGGTACATTTTTATTTTCCTCAGAAACATTTAAGATTTTATAATATTCATTCCGATCACTATATTGCCAACGCTTACGACTGACCAACCTATCCTTGCGCACTTGGGTATGTTGACTACCCCCCATCTTTTCTTCTGAATACAAACAGGGTTTCTCTGATTTTTTTAAGTGCCACAATAATGATTTTTGGCTAAGCGCTGTTTCATCTTTATCAAAATTAAGTAATGCTTGCTCAAGCGAATCAGCCAAAATAAGAGTAGCTTTAATAGGCAAACCAAGCGGACAAGATTTCCTGCCAGCATATAATACAAATTTAGGTTTATTTAAAGCTTGCTTGATCATCTCCAAAGAATGTTTTGTTTCGTCACATTCCCACAGAGCAATGGTATATAAAGCGTCACAATAATATTCACGAGTCGACAAAACAGTATTTAGTTTAGGAACATTTAATTCATCGTGCCGAGTAACATGCGGCATATTTTTTAAATCTTTTTTTGAAGGCACTTGCGTAGTGTGATAATCAATCATTAAAGTACCTTCACCATCAATACGCACAGCAAAACCTATATCCCCTTGTAAAGAATATAGTTTTTCTTCCTCTTTCCGCTCATAGCCCACAGCAGCAGCAATTAAACCCATAATGGCTGATTTGGTAGGATATCGATGGCTGGGCCGCACACTTCCAATGGCGGTATCTCCCCAAGAAACTATTGGGCCATACAAATAAAAAATTAAATATTTTTTCATACGTGTTACTCAACCGCTTCAAGTTCAGCAACTTCATCGATTCCATTAACTATCTCAGACTTAGAGAACGTAATAACATCATCGAATGAACCTTTACCTTCTAAAACATTAAAATACTTACTCGAATCAGCACATTTACCATAGATTAAGCTCATATTTTCACGTTGCTTTTGTAAAGATTTAATTGAGTCGATCAGTAAATCCCGATTAGCAATAGGTTTTAAAAACGCCACAGATAAAGAACGTGGTTGCTGCACCCCTTTTTCAACTAACATATATGAGGTATATGCACGCGATGCAAAGCTACTTTGTTTACCAGTCGGAGAAATTTTCGCGGCACACTCAATAAGCGCCGCTATTGTTCGTTTGGTTAAATCTTCGTTACCACCGAGATTTTCTTTTAACAAATCACGACTAATACAAATGTAATTATAAAACAGGCCCGACGCAAATTCAGTTTCTCCTAAATGCCCCGCACCTGTATCTTCCACGCCACTATTGAGATCGTCAACCGCAGTAAAATAGTCATCTTCAATATCTACTGCGTGCGTAGTAAGGGCATGTGCAACTTGTACTGCAGCTTCAAAATTAAAACCAGGGTTATCAGCTAACATTCGTCCAAAACAAGCGATATCAGCAGAGCTATTGTCTTTGCGTAATAATTTTAAATCTTCTTCGATAGGCGCAGACTTCGTAGCAATACATTTTCGGACCAAATCATTTATAGCATTTTTCTCTTCCACGCTAAAATGTGCTAGCTGCTCTATGTGGAAATGGGAAAAATTTTCTTTCGCCTGTTTCTCAGAATTCTCTGTCTTTTCCTTTTTTATTTTGCCGAACTGCTTAGCAATGCTTATTGCCCATTCGCGAGCTTGCCTTTCGTCAATTCCACCAGCAATTAATTGTTTATATACTTCTTCTCCTCTTCGTTTTGTTCGTTCTCCCTGATGACCGGTTAGAGCAGATTGGAACAGTTCGGATTTTCGCCACGCGCGCTTTAAACTTTGCGAAGAAATACGTAAGCGCTTGGCTCCGCCCATCACTGCTGTTTTTGGCGAGCCTAAATCATCGCGATTTAAATTAGATGGGGGATAAGATGTTAAAAAATGTACTTGAATAAATGTTGTCATTTTATGCTCCTACTAGTTTGTTAAGTGTTTCTTCTGGTAAATTTCGGTAGTACTCGAAAGCCCAATCTCGTTTTGCATTATTATTCTC
>JAQBNQ010000624.1 GCA_028288545.1 Bacteroidota bacterium | reverse complement strand
CTCCTTTTGACGATACAAACATCTGCATAGTTGTTTTGAAAAAAAAGTACATTATAATGGTAAGTTACCCGTTAGTATTTAGTATTGCGTAGTTAGTATTTAGATGAATGCAGGATTTAAGCCCTTAAAATGTAAATGGAGTTCTGAAAGACTGGGGAAAACTAATTTCAGGACAAAATTCTATATTTATACGGCAAATAAAATAAGCCATTAAGCGCTACCCTTGTCTAAATACTAAATACTATCTACTAACTACTGATCACTACTATTTGTGAAACTCTACCAGCTACTACAAACTCTTACCGCTTATGAACTAAACAGGTTCAATAAGTTTTTGTACTCGCCGTACCATAACGAGGATGTAAATCTTTGCCGCTTGTTTGAAAAGCTTTCGCCACACTTTAAAAATGCAGAGGATGAACTGCCTTCTCAAAGGGAAATTTGGAATGCGGTACTTCCTAAGCAAAAGTTTACACCATTAAAATTTGCCAGACTGCATTCGGACTTGCTTAAAAAGTTGGAAGATTTTGTTGTGGTTGATAATCTTAAAAAGAATGAGTCGAGAAAACTAAAAGGAATACTGGCTTACTATACTGAAAAGAAATTGGGAAGGCATTATCCGGAGGCTGCGAAGGTAGCGCGAAAGAAACTGGAAGCCTCGCAATACCGGGATGGAGAATACTATTTACAGTTATACAGGCTGGAAGCGCACCACAACAGCTTTTTGGAATTGCAGAACCAACGAAGCACCGAAAAAAATCTGCTGCAAACAATTGAAGCCCTGGATGCTTTTTATCTTATCAATAAGCTGAATTACCTGGCGGCTATCCTTCACTATAAAAAATTCCTGTCGCTGGAGGCGGAGGTGAAAATGGCCGCCGAAATACTGGAGCATTTAAAACAGAATAATTACCAGCATATACCTGCGCTTGGTATTCAATACCGCGTAGTGCTTTCTTTGATTGAGCCGAATGATGAAAACCATTTTTATGAATTGAATGCGCTGTTGACCAAACATTACCTGCTATTTCCAAAACCCTATGCCCGCAACCTTTTTGCCTTTGCCATTAACTTTTGTATCAGGCGAATCAATTTCGGTGATCTGAAATTTGTCAATGAGTTATTTGCCATTTATAAGCAAATGCTAAAGGCGGAGCTGCTGATGGATGAGGAAGGAATGCTATCGCAGTTTGATTATAAAAATATCGTCACAGTTGGTTTACGTGTGGGCGATGCCAAATGGACGGAAAGATTTATACAGGAATACAAGAGCCGGATCCCTAAAGCCGAGCGGCAGAACGCTTATACCTTTAATCTTAGCAAACTATATTTTTACCTCGGTAAATTTGATAAGGTACTACCCCTGTTGCAGGACGTTGAATACAGCGATATTTTTTACCAATTAGATTCCAAAACTACCCTGATAAAAACTTATTACGAGTTGGGCGAGTATCTGCCGCTTATGGCGCTTAAAGAAAGTTTTAGAATATTACTGCGACGCAAGAAGCTGATAAGCGAACAGGGCAAAAGCAACTACATGAACTTTATGCGCTTTACCATGAAACTTTACCGCGTTGATGTGAAGAACCAAAAGAAATTCAACGATTTGAAGAACCGGATCACGGCGTCTACCAATGTGGCTGATAAGGGTTGGTTATTGGAAAAACTTGCGGAGTTAAGTACTTAACGCGATCATTTATGCGAAGCAGAAAACAAAAAAGGCGCGATTCGTTTGAATCGCGCCTTTCGTATTGAGGTCCCCTCCGGTCCCGATAGCTATCGGGATAGGGGCCGGTGTTTCTATTTAAATATGATCTTCATTTCCACACGCCTGTTTTTCTGGCGGCCTTCAGGGGTATCGTTATCGGCCACCGGTTTGCTGGCACCGTAACCGAATGATTCAAGTTTGTTGCCGTCAACACCTTTCTTTATCAGGTAGTTTCTAACAGCAGCGGCCCGTTTTTCAGAAAGGATCAGGTTCTTGGCATCGGTGCCCACATTATCTGTATGGCCTTCAATACGTAAACCGTAATTCGCTTTCTTCACTAACAGGTCGGCCAGTGCGTTTAGCGATGGGAACGAATGACTGCGGATGATGTCCTTTCCGGTTTCAAACTCAAGGTTATCGAAAGCGTATTTGATGGTTTCAATTTCCTTCTTCTCTAACTTAGGGCAACCATGGTTTTCAATTACACCGAATATATCCGGACATTGATCATCCTTATCCGGTATTCCGTCGCCATCTCTATCAGGCCAAGGGCAACCGTGGTTCTCAACAGGTCCCGGTGTAAGTATACATTGGTCTTCGTCATCGTACACACCATCCTTATCCGTATCCGGGCATCCGAAGTGATCAACCGGACCAGGAACATCAGGGCAGTGATCTAACTTGTCAGGCACTCCATCGCTATCTCTGTCAGGGCAGCCGTTAAACCTGGCAATACCCGGTACATCCGGACATTCATCTAGCTGATCGATAATACCATCACTATCGCGATCAGGACATCCGTGGAACTGGATTGGGCCTTTAACGAGTGGACAAGAATCTTCAATATCAACAATACCATCGCTATCTGTATCCGGGCAGCCATGTAATTCGATAGGGCCGGGAACATCCGGGCATTTATCGTCCTTATCTAACACGCCGTCATTATCTCTATCAGGGCAACCATGCGATAAGCAGTTTCCTTTTTCTGTTTTGCACTGATCCAGTTTGTTTGAAACGCCATCTTTATCGTGGTCGCGCATTTTGTGGTAAGGGATTGTAACTTTTAAGCCCATGTGCACCTCGGCATTGTAAACATATTTTTTAGCAAAGAGGCCGAGGATATCCTGGGTACCAACAAACAAAGGACCAGCTCGTAAAGTAACACCCAGGTTGATATTTCCAAGCAGATCGTACGATACAGGCAAATAGAAACCAAACCATGCGTGATCGTACTTTGGTGTAATGGAGAAAGTAGATATTTGGTGAACCATATTTCGGTCCTTAGCCATGTTAGGCGAAATGTTAGCTGCCCCGTTTAAACCAAACCCATAGGCAATGTTGTAATCAATGAACACGTTAAAGCGGGTTGGCAGCCACATGGTAATGTAATCTTTTGTACCTGCACTTAACACCTGGAAACGGGCGCGGATGGTATCATCAACGCTTTGTATTCCATCAGGAAATTTGGCGTGAGATACATCCCAGTTTTGAATGTCGGCGTTAAAGTTGGAGCTATAAGTACCGCGTTTAAAGCGCACTGCACCAAAATCCATGATTGAAAATCCGACAGCCAGTTTATAACGGTTTTGGTCGTATCGATACTGGTCTTTGCAATCCATTTGGTATTTGTACTTGTCCTTATCAGGTCTCCATTCGTACACCATACCCATATCAACGGCAACAGTTGGGGTGCTATACTTGTAGGCGAGCAGGTCCTTCACGTAATTAGTAATGTCACTGGCCGAAAAACCTTTCGAACTTACCAATCCCTGGCTGTAGCCATAGTTTACATTTGTTTTAAAAATGGCCAGGGTATCGTAATTCTGCCATTTGTAGTTGAGGTTGTTTACATAAAGATATCCGCCTTCAATACCGTTCAATAACTTAAGCGTTCCGCCTACTTTAATCATGTGGTCGCCTTTTTCGTATATCACGCGGCTGTAAGTAACCCCGTAATCCAACCAACTCATGGCTTTTGCGGTTATGTTAGCATCGGTAAGTTGTTTGCCGCGAAAGTTAGTAAGGCTATCTGCCTTGTAGCCAATGCCCCAATAAGCGATACGCGCAAAGGTCTGATCAATTTTATCGGCGTTAAAAATCATGTTGGCGTGGTAAGTAAAGGCCAGTGCATTTTTGTTTTTGTTCTTTCCTTTACCAAAGGAAAACATAAATGATAAGGGGCCTTGCACCTGCATTCCCATATATACGCTTTTGGGTTTGCCATTCAGTCTTTCATGCAAATGGTCGTCCTGAAAATTTGGGTCGTTAAACAAGGTATGATCGAAAATGGCTTTGCGGTCAAGGCCAACGTAGTTGTTATTTAATGCCGCACTAACGCTTACCAGGTTGATATCGGCAATAAAGCGGCTATCAGCTATGGCGGGGTTGTAATTAACATTGGTTACGCCACCAAAAGGGCTGTATTGCAGGGCGCCTAATTGGGCGTTGGCGAAAAATCCTGTTAAAATTGCGGCTGAAGCCAGGAGTAGTTTTTTGATCATATGCACATATCTTTTATTACTTAAATCAAAAATAGAATTTCCTTTCACAACAATTTAACACTTTTGCACAATCAATTAAGTTTTATTTAGACACTATTGCCGCCATGAAATCTTCACTTCTTAAGTTTTTTATTGCTGTTGTTGTTATTACCGTTGCCTGCATAGCACTTCAATCTGTGTGGAACAGTCAGGTACCTGAAAAAATGAAACTGGAGCATGGGCCTGTTTTATTGGCTGTTTTTCCTTTAGCGGCCATTGCGGTGCACCTGTTTTTGTTGAACTCAGCTAAAGGGTCGGGGCAGTTTTTTATCAGAGGGTTCATGTTGTCAACTGTACTCAAATTCTTCGTTTATCTAACGGTGCTGATAGGTTTTCTGCTTTATACACCAGGCAATAAACAGGGACTCATTATTCACTTTCTTTTTTACTACGTGGTTTTTACTGTGCTTGAAGTTAGTATGTTATACAAGCAGCTAAGTAAGATGGGAAAGGAAAGTAAAGAAGGCTCAAAGTAATTGGGCTTTAAAGACAATAAACCTGCCTGGTATTCGTCAATAATGCAAACGAATTAAGTATGAATATAGGAGTAATAGGCACCGGAAATGTTGGCCAAACACTGGCGGCAAAATTAAGTTCATTGGGCCATGCTGTATTGATCGGCACCCGGAATGTGGCTGAAAAAGCGGTAAGCACCGGTAAAGACGGAAAATCCGGATTTAAAGAATGGCTGGCAGCTAACAGCAATGTTAAACTGGCAACCTTTGCTGATGCAGCAGCCTCAGCTGAAATTGTTATCAATGCAACCCATGGAGGTATTTCGGTAAATGCTTTACAACTTGCCGGTGCAAAAAACCTTGAAGGAAAAATTATCCTTGACCTTGCAAACCCTTTAGACTTTAGCCACGGAACACCTCCCCGGTTAATTCCCGAATTAAGTAACATCAATTCTTTGGGCGAGGAAATTCAAAAATCATTCCCACTTAGTAAGGTTGTTAAAACCTTAAACACGATGTGGTGTGGTTTAATGATCAACCCTGATTTGGTTGGAGGTGGAGATCATGTAAACTACCTAAGCGGTAATGATGTTGAAGCAAAAGCCAAAGTAAAATCATTGCTGAAAGAATTTGGATGGAAGGACGAAAATCTTTTTGACCTGGGTGATATAACCGGTGCAAGAGCCACCGAAGCCGTGTTGCCGATTTGGCTAAGAGTTTCGGGAGCGTTAAAGACCGGAGCTTTCAACTTTAGAATAATCCGTTAACTACTTTATCAACTTCATAGTTACCGTATTGGTATCCTTGTTATAGGAGAATACGCAGTCTTTAAAGGCGGGCGCTTTAACTTTTGGTTTGTAATTATTTGAAAAAGCATAAGGCTCGGTAGGAATGCCAATTAAATTTTTGTCAATTTTTCCATTGTCGTTTACATCCTGGTAAATGGCCATTGCAAATTCGCCATAATTAAGATCTGTAATTTTTGCGGTTAGCACATCTCCCTTCGGTACAAACTTATATTCCTTCAACTCATCCTTGGGATCCAAAAATTTGTTGGTGCAGCAATACAGGCCAATGGTAATTGGTGCTGTGTTGGAAACAAGATTATTTACAATTACAGTAAGCGGCATTCGGGCCACTGTATCGGTTTTAACTTGTGAGGTTGCTACAGTATCCTTCTTTATATCAGCAGTAACTGTTACTGTATCTTTTAGCGGTGTTACAACAACATCTTTAGCCGGTTGGTTTGAGCAACTGCTCATTACTAAACAAGTTAAAATTATTTGAAAACCGACACTGCTTACTTTTAAATAGGGGCTCATTTTTTTTCAGGTTTTATTGAGGGGTTAGTGCGTTATAACTTTTGCAAAGTACTAACAAAGGATTTTTTATAAATGTTTTGGGAAAGAGAAAACAGCACTCATCCCGAAT
>JAQBNQ010000531.1 GCA_028288545.1 Bacteroidota bacterium | reverse complement strand
GTTTTGGGCCGCACTAAATAAGTAAGTGAAAGGTTTACCTTCAGTAAAACCAGCACCGGCATCTTCGTGCCAGGTTCCATCGGCATCTTTAGGCGCCATAAAACCGGTTTTAGGATTGTAAACATTTTTGTAGTACTCGCTTCTTTTCATCAACTCGTTGTAATCATCCATTTTACCAACTGCTTTGGCAACCTGTGCTACGCAAAAATCATCGTAAGCGCCCTCCAGCGTATTGGACACAGACTCGGCAGTTCTGTCGGCCGGAACATAGCCTAATTTTTTATACCAGCTTAAACCCGCACGGGCTTCGTAACTGGTCCATGGGTCACGGTCGTGCCACCATTTAATGCTATCGCCATCGGGCGGAGTCATTGCATCTTTACGACAGGCTTCATAAGCCAATTGCAAATCAAACCCCTTCACTCCTTTTACTATTGCATCGGCAACCACGGCATCGGCATGGGTGCCGATCATTATGCTGGTATAAGTGGGATTAGGCCATTTAGGCATCCATCCACCTTCCTTATACATTTGTAACAGCGATTGAATCATACCGGGAACCAGTTCAGGCGTTACGAATAACAGCAAGGGGTGCTCGGCACGGTAAGTATCCCACAGGGAATAATCATTGAAACTAACTCCGGAATGCACCTTATCATCAAAGGCGCTGTAATAATGCCCATACTCCGAAAACTGCCTTGGAAAAAGCAGAGCGTGATACATAGCTGTGTAAAATATCGGGCGCTGGTTTTTGTCAGCCGGCTCAATATCCATGCGGCTTAAATATTTGTTCCATGCCTGTTTTGAATCTTCTTCTACTTTTTCAAAATTCCAATCAGGTATTTCCTTCGTCATATTTTCGCGGGCCTGGTCGAGACTTATAAAGGAGGTAGCGATCTTGACCATTACATTTTGTGCAGAGAAAGAAACCCTGGCACCACAGCGGGTACCTGTTGTAGTTGTGCCTTTATCTTTAATCGTGTCGCCTGTCCAGGTGCCATAATCGGTGATGGAGGCGTTGAACTGAACAACAAAATATCCTTTGAAGTTATATAGTTTGGGACTGATAGGCTGACTTTGAATAGCGGTGTTATAACCGGTAATTTCATTTTTAGTAGTATCGATTTTTATCCAGCCATTGGGTTCGCGACTGGCTTCAATAAAAAGATTACGCTCCGGCTTTTTAGGAAATGAAATTCTGAATAAGCCGCAGCGGGTGCTGGAGGTTATTTCAACAAATATTTTTTTGCGGGGAACATGATTTAGGCGCACCGAATAATAATATGGCTTCGAGACTTCGCGCTTATGTGTAAACCAGGCGGAATGTTTGGTGCGGTGTTTTGCGTGACTACCCGCAACAGGCATTATGGTGACGTATCCATAATCACCCATGCACATAGCGGGTTTGTGCGAACCACGGAAACCAACTATTTGCCGAACCAGGTAATTATAAGTTGGCCAACAAACATGACTGTTAAAGTTACAGGCAACCCATTGTGTCATTCCGAATGGTGGGGTAACGCTTGGTGTTGTTCTGCCAAACCTGAAAATACCTTTGGTGCCTATTTTGGGGTTTACGTATTGGGTGTAATCTTTTTCGGGGGATTGAGCGATTAGTTGATTACTTAAGATAATCAACAAGGCGTAAAGAAACATTTTGCGTGAAAGGGAGATGTTCATTGATGGAGATTGAGGGGATGAAAATAAAAAAGAAAGACCAAGTGGTCGGCGGGGACGCCAACCACCCCAGCTCATCCCCCGGTCGGCGTCCTCGCCGACCGGAACTTTGCCAAAGAGTACCCACTATGAAAAATCCATCACGTGCCTGATAAACTTGAACTCGGATTGTTCTTTGAGGTAATACCGGGCCGATGAGTAGTAATAATCTTCAGGCAGTTCGGCAAGTTTCCAATGTTCCTGCAAAGGATTGTTATGTATATATTCCAAGACCTGAAGTGCCATATTGCGGTCTTTAATACTAATGACGTTGGGCCTTCGCTCCCAAAAATGATAATCTCTGTCACCTTGAGTAGAGATATAATTACCTAATATTTTCTCATGAGAATCTTTTCTGGCCGGCTTCAATCTTTTTTTGAATTCGTGAGCAGTAAAGCTCGCCAATGTGTGCCGGAGGTTGTCGGTCCTCCGTCAGGATGGTCCAAAGTAAGTGGATGTGGTTGGGCACAATTACAAATCTGAAGGTGTCGTCCTTAAGCAAGTGCTTCCAGCTATTAATGGTAGCAGTATAAAATTGCATGAAATAAAGATAATATAGGAAAGAGGAAAGGCAAGTGGTTCGGCGGGGACGGCGACCACAGAACCCAATTTGCGTGAAAAGCAGAGGTTCATTGATGGAGGTTGAGGTATAAAAATAAAAAGAAAGACGTTATTCCTTTACCAATTTGGCAACGCCTATATGCCCCAATTCATCAGTCAACTTTATAAAATACAAGCCGGAAGGCAAATTTGATATTGGAATTTGGGTGAGTGTTTTAGTGATTGAAATATTCATTATTTCCCTTCCCGATAAGTCTATAAAGTGAGCGTCGCAGGCCCCTTCAAAAACATCAAAACTCAGGGCACAAAAGTCATTGGTGGGGTTGGGGAAAATATGAAAGGCTAAGGTTGCTGGCAGAGCATTAACGGAATAATATGGTGACAGGCAGTTCCCAGGTCCATTCGACGGGAATATTTTATAATTATGGCTGCTAAAACATTCCAACTCAGCATATGCTACCTCTACCGTAGGAGGATAAAAATTTTCGAAGAATCCTGCTGTGCTTCCAATCCCCTCAATCCATGAATTAATGGTGTCCCATTTATTTTGAAACGAATCGTAAATCTCAAAATTATATCGTTTGTATCCCTTGTCTGAAAAAAATGTATCGATTGAAAAAACCCTGGGTGAGGAATAATAAGCAGACCATTCAAAAAACTGAGGTGCCTTAGAAGTATCTCCTATGGTCAAATTAAAATCATAAAGTAAAATCTCACCAGGCCGGTCCTTGTCTAAATAATAAATTCTCTTCAAAAACGAATCTTGACGCAGGTAACAAAATTCGGGATGAAAATTTGATCCTCCACCGCCATTCAAATTGGAATATTGAAAAACTTCCGCCGAAACTATATGATAAACCAAACCGTTAATAATTGTGTCCCCTTCCATGCGATAGATAGTCCAATCTAATTGGTCCTCGTCAACGTTTCGATAAAAATCTTCCCAGGTTGCATTTCCTTCGGGAAATGGTGTATAATTTTGGCCTAGTACAGTTGACCAAGACCAAACCAAAATTGAGAGGCAAAATATTTTGGTCATTCTGAACAGCGCTTTATCAAATTTATTCTAACCCCAATTTAGCATATTAATGCATTGAAATAATTTTTTATTTACAATTGGCACAATAATATAAAAATGGGGGCGTTTTCAAGCGAAATTTCAGATCTATGAAAATAAAATACGTAAGCCACGCCTGTCTTTTTGTAGAAACTACGGATACTAAAATTGTAATAGATCCGTGGTTTAACGGACCTGCCTACCAGCAACAATGGAACGTTTTCCCCAAGCCATTAAACACTGATTTTGTTACGGATGTAGATTACATTGTTATCACCCACGGCCATGAGGATCACTTACATGCCGATACATTAAAGCTGTTCTCAAGAGATACAAAAATTTTATATCCGTATCAGTGGAAAGACTCTGCCATTACTTTTTTGAAGGACCTGGGATTTAGTAATATACAAGAGTGTCCGAGCTATAGCGAGGTGCAGCTAACTGCTAACACCAAAGTTACTTTTATAGCTAATTCGCTGGATGCGATAGTGGTGGTTGAAGATAAGGATGAAGTGATGGTAGATTTAAATGACGCCCTGAATGCCCATCAAAAGGCAATTATTAAATGGCTTACAGTTGGTTTGAAAAAACAGTGGAGTAAAATTGATTACCTCATTTGCGGATTGGGCGGCGCCGGGTATTTTCCGAATACGGTACACTATGAAGGTAAAAACGACCAGGAAATTGGATTGTTGAGAGAGCGCTTTTTGGCGCATAAATTTTGCGAGTTGGTAAAGGAACTTGAGCCGCGCAGTGTAGTTTCGTTTGTACCGGGCTTTGCATTGCTTGATGAATCGAAACAATGGATAAACGAAACGCGCTTTGAGCGTGAAAATCTGGCGGCCTATTACCAGGAACACTTTGATGAAAAATCGAAGATCAATTTCCTGCATCCATACCCCGATGATGTTATTGAAAAGAGTACTCTGCAATTACCCCTTTCCGATTACCATGCGCTTTATGCTGCCAAATCAGTTACAGAAATTGTGAGAGAACAATATGGTCGCGAAATGGAAGCCTATAATTTGGTTGATGACGTAACAGAGCACAGGGCGGCGAAAATGTTTGATGCGTTGCAAAAATATTTACCCCTTGCTTCAACGGCATTTTCGACTGAAGTGCTGGCTCTTGTAAATTTTGACCTTCATTTAACCGATATGAAAACCAATGCATGGTTTAACGTGAGTTATGAAAACGCCAGGATTACCGTTAACAGAAATGAGACTGCAAATTCGGCAACAAACCTGCGTATAGAAACGAAAACGAAACACCTGGAGTTTTCGATGGAAAACGAATGGGGCGGTGATGTTTTTATGATAGGCTATGCTGCGGATATTTTTGTGTTGGATGAACTGGCTTTAAAAAATAATCTCGATATAGTAAGCCTCCGTTTGC
>JAQBNQ010000595.1 GCA_028288545.1 Bacteroidota bacterium | reverse complement strand
ATCGAAACAGTTTCGGGTTTGATCCCATCACATTTTATTCTGCGCGGTACCTAATAGACGATCGGTAGCCAGCACCGACGATACGAAGGCAGCCTCCACCGTACCTGCTGCTGAGTCGTCATAGAGGGTTTCACCCGCAAAAAACAAAGTATTCATTACAGGTTCCGCAAGTATTTTTACAGCTGCTTTTGTTTGCGGCGTTACATAATTATACGCCTGTTTGGCGAAAGGATGTGTTGACCAGTTTTCAATATGGTGCTTTTTAAGTTGAGAAATTAGCATTGAAACCGGAACTTCGAATAGGTTGGATAGCGATTGAAGTGACAACTCCAGTATTTCGGCACTACTCCTATTCTTTAGACTTAAAGCTTTGGGACCCGCCAGCCACCCGGTAAGGATATTATTTTCCACCGGCCTCTGCGTCCACCAGGTAGGTATTGCCTCTTCCGAAAAAAGAAAAAAGAATTCGCCCAGGTTGGCACCAGGCTTTTCCCTGATCTGCGGCAGTTTCCAAAATGGAATGGAAAATTCGAGCAGCACCTTTATCACCATCCCGCAACCCATAGCGTCAATGGCCTCCATCTTTGCCTGAATCGCCGGCATAAATTGTATTCCCCGTTTACCTTCATCATCCTTTTGCAGTACCGCACATGGAACAGTTATCAATACCTGTTTCGCTTCAAAGGTTTTATCATTGAGCGTTGCAATCTTTACCTCGTTTTCGGCCCAACGAATGGTTTGCACTGCGCTTGATAAATAGAAATCACAATGTTGCGAAATGCATCTTTCATGCATGGCACTGATCAGTCTTCCGTACCCTCCATCAATGCGGTATTGCACTTCCTCTTCCTCGCGCAACTGATTCAACAGGAAGAATGAGCTAGCCCTGCTTACATCGGCCGCGTTAAATCCCTCGGTGTACCTGCAAATGGATTTTACCAGTTCATCATACTGCTTATCCTTAAAATACATATCCAGGAAAGCAGCTACACTTATATCTTGTTTCAGCTCCCTGAGTTTTTGTATGATCACTTCGGGATTCTCAATAAACTCATCGTCTTTTTTAAAATGTCCATTGCGCTTTTCCCAAATGTCGCCTCCTACCTTAAAATACTTTATTTTAAACTTCTTCAACAGGCTGAGCGTAACGGGCAAATTTCCATGAACAAATTCAGCACCGGTTTCAATAGCAGTTGAAAACAAACCATACCTGGTATGTGCTCTTCCACCAACCCTTTCATCAGCCTCTATAACACATACCTTTTTGCTTTGGCTCAACGTTAGTGCTGCCAGCAAACCCGAAGCCCCGGCTCCTATGATTGCGATATCATACATACCTCCTACCTCAATCAGGCAGCTTCCTTTTCAGCAATATTTTCCACAAATTTTTCTGTTACGATTCCTGTAACCGCCGAAAGTATAAGTCCGCGTAACCAGCCGCTGCTGCGCAACCCATATAAGGCAACTATTGCCAGGGCAGTATATTTAACTATGTTTTCTTTTGAGAAGATCTCCTCCTCATCTTTAATGTAGGTCTTTACTCTTTCGGCAATGTCCTCAATCATTGATTTTTCTTTGCCAATCTTCTTTTGGATGGTCTTTTTTGCCTTGTTCAGTGAAGTTTTCATTGTACTGGATTTAATGTTTGATGAAAGCAAACACTTTTGCAAAACTTAAGCCAAACGGTTCGCTCTTACTCAAAGAAATGAGATACCGGAACATTCAGGGCTTTTCCGATAAGCCATAATGTAGAAAGACTTGCATTGGTTTTACCGGTTTCGATACGGGAAAGATTCGCTTTATCGCAACTCATTTTTTCTGCCAGTATTTTTTGGGACAATTGGTTTGAAGTTCTGCAATCACGGATTTTTTGACCCATGTAAAGGAGAAACTCAGCCTCGTCAGCTTTAAATTTTTTCATCCTGGTTAATATTATAGCGCTCTATTGGGGGCGTAAAATACACATGGCTGAGGGTATCAAGGTTATCATTATTGTTATTTTTTATCACGTACACATAATAAGACTACGTGAATCATTTTCTTTCCGGAGATTTAAAGGATGGGGAAAATTTTAGGCGCACCGTGCAATAAAATCCGTTGTTGCTTTTGTATTTCCCCAAATATCATCCCCGCAGCAGCTAAGCGCAAACAATATTGTATGAGGCATGGAATTTGACTTGCATCTTAAAACTTAATATGACTGAAAAGAACAAAATAGCGAGGCGCAATCTTATTAAAGGATTGGGCCTTGGTTTGGTAAGTCTTTCTACAACACCTGTAAATTCCCTGGTAGCTATGAATACAGAACATCCCCTGGAAGATCCGATAACCAAATTTCCAATGCCGCCCTTTAAAAGCCAAAGCCAAAAATGGCCCGGCTTAGCAGGTAAAATGGACCCGGTGCCCGACCATGGCGAAAAGAGCTACAAAGGCTCGGGAAGATTAGCCGGAAGAAAAGCCTTAATAACCGGCGGCGACTCGGGTATGGGTAGGGCCGCAGCTATTGCTTACGCCCGCGAAGGTGCAGATGTGGCCATCAATTATTTACCGGATGAAGAAGAGGATGCTAAAGAGGTAATACAATTGATTAAAGAAGCGGGTAGAAAGGCAGT
>JAQBNQ010000541.1 GCA_028288545.1 Bacteroidota bacterium | reverse complement strand
AAAAGTCCACATGGAATTTCTTCTTCAGCAATTCGAATACAGTAAAGCAAACAAGATGGCTGGTTAAAACCACGTTGTAGCGGTGGTAGTTGTCAATGATCCGTTCACCCAAAATTTTAGTGTACTCTTCATCGCGTTGATTATCGTCTTTTAATTCGCCGTTGGTCAAAAAGTAATTCTTAACATTAATGCCCTGCCCCAGGTGGTTATGGCTGTTTCCTTCAAAGTCAACTTTATTACCTACTACATCCATAACTTCTCCAAACGAAACCGAAAGAGAAGATGAAGCCGAAAGGAATTTTATAATGAAGCGAACCAGTTTAAACGAGGTGGAGTACTCATCATTTTCGCGGAAGAATCTTTCCTTCCCAATTTCTTTCAGGTAATCGCTAATTAAGCCTTGTGCTTCCAGCACAAAGTGATAATTGATTACGCAAGGCACCACATAAATCTTAGGCGCAGTTTCTTCTGGAAAATTTTTGTAGTGAAGTTTTTGTGCTTCAATGGCAGTGCCGAGCAAACCTAGTTTTAAGCGCTTCTCAATTTCGCCTGAACGCGAACGGGTACCACCGGGGAAGAAGATACTATGCGCACCACGCTGAATAGCAACGGTGGAATAATTCTTCAATGTTTCCAGGTAAAAGGAATTCTTCTTTCTTCTGTCCACCTTATAGGCGCCTAAGCGACTCATAAAAAACGAAAGAATGCCGATGTTAAACAGATTGAGTCCTGCGCCATAAGTAAAAGCAGGTAGGCCCAATTCATTTAATATCCAGCCAACCATGATCGAATCCATATTACTAAAGTGAGTGGGCACTACGATTATAGTTCCCTTGGTGGACAGGTGGCGTATCTTTTCAATATCGCCGGTAATCGGGATTTTTTCGTGTATGGTTTTAATGTTTCCACCAATTGTTTTAAACCATTTGCCCGGGGCTGCGGCTAAAATTCGTCCAAAAAATTGTGGAAGGATGGCTTTTGCAAAACCGAAAGCACCGGTATCAAATTGCCCTACTATTTCATTGGCATATCGGTCAACAATATCGCCTAACATGATGTCTTCGCTTGTTACAGTTTCACCTACGTGCTGATCCAGCTTTATCAGTTTGTTTTTGATGCCATTCCAAAATTGCTTTTCATCATCGGGGTCTGCTTTCCACGGCTTCTCTGTTAAGCGGATGCGCTCCTGGTAAAGGACTTTTGCAAGTTCGTCCCTCATTCCCCTTTCGGTGCTGTACTTTTCTTTTAAGCGGGCAATGGCGCGGAGTTTTACCTCTTCAACAAAACTCTCTTTATCCTCACTTAAGCGGTAAATAGGCCACTGATGAACATCGGGAATAACATATGGTAATGGATAATCTTTCGAGCTATATTCTCTTCCACTCATAGTGCTTAGGTAATAGATTTAAATATAGGAAAAAAACGGTGACCCGATCGTTAAGCTGTTAGTTGCTACAGGCAACTTTGTGCATGGCGGTGGTAAAAATCCCTCTCTCCGGGTATTTGATAAGATGATGTGTGCTGTCATTGGGGGATGTATCTATTTGTTTTTTATAAATGCTATCCTCATCCATTTTCCATTCCTGCTCCTCCTGCGGGCCGGTGCCTTCGGTATAAGTTACCAGCAAAGTGTTACCATAAATAATGCCGCTTATTGTTCCTTGTGCAAGTATGGTTGGATTAATGTGGTAGTCTATTTTGCCAAACACGCTATCACCGGTTATTGTGAGTAATAGTTTGGTTGCTTTTTCGCCCTGGTGTAATTCGTAACAATAGTTTTCGGGAGGAATGGGGGCAGTAGGAGGCAAATCCAAAGGTATTTCATGTTCTTTTTGAGGAACATTTTTGCCCTTCTTGCCTGTAGAACATGAAGTAATGAGTATGAGTAATAATAAGGGTATAAATTTCACAGGCAATTTTTGGGGTAAAGGTAATTTTTAAGAGGAAATTTCAACATCAGGATGCAATTTTGGTTTCAACGATATTCAGGATTTCCTTTTCCATGCTCATTGCTTTATCCAATATGCTTTTACCGGTTTTTAGTTTTTCTTCTACATAGGTTTTATCCTCAAAACCTGCAGCATTGATCTTTACATTTAAAAAAGCCCCATAAACTGCAGTTCGGGCGCACAATGCCCCTACTCCTGCATCGGAAACTGAATTTGGATTTCCGGTCTCTGCCATGGCTTTAATGATGTCCATTGAACTTAAAGAAAGTTCCATCACCGTAAAAGGAATTTCAATAGCATATTTGGTCGCCTCTTGTATGGCCTTCTTTCGCAGTGTTTTTTCTGCATCGCTGGACTTAGGTAAGCCAAATGCATCCATTATTTTATTGAAGGCTTTGGTGTCCTCATCCACCAGTTTTAATAATTGGTCTTTTAATACCTGCCCTTTTTCAGCCCAATGGGAAAACTCTTTCCAGCGCTCATCCCATCCCTTTTTGTGGGCTGATAAATTAGCAACCATGGTACCCAACGATATGCCTAATACGCCAGCATAGGCCGAGATAGAACCTCCACCCGGTGCCGGCGATTCGCTGGCAGTTTCGTTGGCAAATTTTGTAAGGCTCATATTAATAAGCGGGCTTGAGTTGGAATCCTGCAGCATATATTCTATGATTCGTTTATTAGGGTCGAAGGGAGTGAGTTCGTCAAGCCCCATGCTTTTTACGGCGATCTTTATCAATTCATCTTCGCTTAGGCCGGTAGAGCGGCTTTGTTTCTCCAAAAAATATTTGCCCGCATCTAACAGCGCTTTTAAGGGCATTAATCCTATCAGTTCGCTACCGGTTACCCTCATTCCGCGGTTGTAAGCGCTTTTTACGCATTCATCAAAGGCAATATGTACCGGGGTGATGTTGATATTGGTGAGGTTCATACTTACCTGGGCAATGCCATATTCGGGGATATACCAGCCAATGCCCTTAACGGCCTTACAGGCTCCGGGCTGGTTAACTTCCTCGCCTTTTTCATTCTTTACTTTTCTGCCAGCTTCGCGAACATCAAATGCTACCGAATTTGCACGGCGGACAGAAGTGGTATTGAGGTTTACATTATACGCCACTAAAAAATCGCGGCCGCCAATTGCAATGTTGCCGGTCTTTTCATTCAGTTCAGCCGGTCCATAATCGGGTTTCCAATCCGGTAGTTTTATCTTTTGTGCTATACCCTCATATTCCCCGGCCCTTACCGATGCAAGGTTCTTTCTGTGTGGTGCAGTGGCTGCGTATTCGTATAGGTAAACAGGTATTTTCAACTCTTTGCCTACCCGCTCTCCTAATTTTTTAGCACAGGCAATGCAGTCTTCCATGGTAGCATTTGCAATGGGTATAAAGGGACAAACATCGGTGGCACCAAAGCGTGGGTGTTCGCCTTTATGTGTGCGCATATCAATCAATTCTGCGGCTTTGGAAATAGCACGGAAGGCAGCTTCAACTACTGCATTTTCATCGCCAACAAAAGTTACTACGGTGCGGTTGGTTCCTTTGCCGGGATCAACATTCAATAGTTTTACGCCTTCAGTGCTTTCTATGGCATCCGTAATTTGTTTGATGATGCCCATATCCTGCCCCTCGCTAAAATTGGGAACGCATTCAATTATCTTCTTCATGCTTTTGGTTTGATGGACGAATATAGAATACCGCTTTTAAATCTGCTTAAAGGGACTTGCTTTATCAGAAACAACCTGGAAAAAGGGGGTAGTCGCTTTTTGAAGTTTAAAAAACATAAAAAACAGGAACAATTCTTTTAGAGTTAGTTGATAGTCAATGGTATATGTGTATCATATTATAAAAATGCGGGGTAGTCACTTTTCAAAAAGTGACTACCCCCTATTTTGCGGCTTAATCAAGCCCGAAAGAGCCCAATATTTCACATTTCTATTCTCAACTCTGTTTGCAATTCTGATAAGCAAATTATTTCCAACTTTACCCCATGACCGAAAACAATACCGAAGAAAAAATAAAGGCCTTTGCCCGCACTTTAAAGATAATGGACGAACTGCGCGAGCAATGCCCATGGGATAGGAAGCAAACGATGGAAACCCTTCGCCCTTTATCAATTGAGGAAACCTATGAATTGGGCGATGCCATTCTTCAAAACGATATGAAGGGAGTGAAGGAGGAATTAGGCGATTTGTTTTTGCATCTGATATTTTACTCAAAAATAGGGGAGGAGAGAAAGGAGTTTAATGTGGCCGATGTATTAAACGACCTGTGCGAAAAACTAATACGCCGCCACCCACATATTTATGGCGATGTAAAGGTAAATGATGAGGAAGACGTAAAGCAGAATTGGGAGCAGATAAAGTTAAAGGAAGGAAAAGGTAAAACTTCGGTGTTAGCTGGTGTACCTGTTTCATTACCGGCTTTAATAAAGGCTTACCGGATACAGGATAAAGCCAGCCAGGTAAAGTTTGAGTGGGAAAACCTGGACGATGTTTGGAAAAAGGTAGAAGAGGAGACCGCGGAACTGCACGAAGCCAGGGCACAAGGTGATCCTGTAAAAATTGAAGAGGAATTCGGTGACCTGCTTTTTGCTTTAACCAACTATGCCCGCTTTTTAAAAGTTGACCCTGAAGCTGCGCTGGAAAGGACTAATATCAAATTTATCCGCCGGTTCAAATACATTGAAGAGCAGGCCAAAAAAATGAATAAGAGTTTGAACGATATGACGCTGGGCGAAATGGATGGAATTTGGAATGAGGCGAAGAAAGCGGGGCTTTAGCCGCAATTAGCGAATGAGAATAATTAGCGAATTAGCGAATGTGGGAATGAGTAAATTGGACAAATGAGTAAACCTGCCTGCCGACAGCAGGAATAAAACCCGTCAAGCGGTTTTTACCCTTGACGAGGTTTAAGACTCGAAATTTTATGAGTCAACCGGATTAAAAAAATGAAAGCTGTTTATTATTATCCTCTTCCGTTTTTGCTTTGGGTTGTTTTTTTTGAACCGGGTTGCTGTACTCGCTTAACACCTCGTGCCGTATTTCAGTTTCGGTAACGTAGGTTTCTATGTTGGCAATGGCAAGTTCTATTTCGTTGGGGGCATCGGCAATGTTGTTTTCGGCTTTGTAGGTACGGGCTTCAATGGTTTGCGCCCGCCATATTTCCAGTAACTCTAAAGTAGCAGCATCCTTTTTTTGCAAGGCTATTTCCATTTGCAGGTGTATGGTATCCAACTTTGCGGCCAGCTTTTTATCGGGCATGGCAGCAAGGGTAAGCACGTATTGTTCGTGGTTGGTTATACAATCCTGTATTTGTGTTGCCTTACTCATTAATGCTGCCTTCTATTGTAACTCTTTAAATTTGACAATACTTTTACATATTGCCTGATAATAACCATCCCTTCTTCTCACAAAATCATTAATAAACATTTTGCAGCAAGTTTGATATGATGCCTGATTATGATCACCAATAAATTGCTCTGAAAACCACACCATTTTTTCTTTACTGCTTCCAGCAAAATCCACATAGGCAACCCCAATAGTGGTCAATAGTTGCTTGGCACAATCTTTATTCCAGATTAAATCTTCAGGAATCATATTTGGCGGAAAATATTCAAGGTGGTCATACAAGAAAGCCAAATATTTCAGTGAGATTTCTATTTTCTGCTTCTCGTCCCCGCCTTGATCTCCTTTGCTGTTAATACTAAATCCCAGGTTTTTAAAATTCATATCCGTAGCCGCTTGTATAAGTTCTTGGATTTTAGTGAAGGTATTGCTTTCTTGTTGCGTTAAATTTTGCGGATCAATTTTGGTTCTTGATTTATCCCCATCAAGCATAATAAATTTTCGGAGATCATTTTCCTCACAATATTTTACTGCTCTTACTAGTATTCTATCAACTCCGCCGGCGTAAAATTCAACGTTGAACATTAATACGAACTCTTGGCCCATAGATTCAATAATTTTTACAAGCAACTCCTTTGCAAGTACATCTTCCACCACAATAACCTTTTTATCACTATCTTTTATTTCTTCACCTATAAGGTGAAATGCTTCTAAATAATGGCAGGTGTTTTGAATTCCGAACCTTACTCCGTCAATTGGATGAAATAATTTCAACGCATTATCCGGTAATGATTGAACAAATTTTGGCGAATGTGTTGATATGACAACTTGCAACTTTTTTCTCAAAGTTTGATTCAAAAGAAATTCTAGCAATCTCTCCTGAGCCCCTGGATGAAGCGATACTTCAGGCTCATCTAGTATGATAAGTGAATAGTTGGGAGCATTCAATATGGCATGAACCAACTTAACTACTGCAAATTCACCCCGACCTGCAAACGCTTCGGAATAATTGATTTGGCTGGTTTTAAAATAAATGGTTAAACCATCTACAACTGAATACAAATTGTGATTAATTAATTTGCATTCAATATAAATTTTCCCCAAAATTGTATTAACGGCTTCCAATTCTTCTGTTTTAAGAAGTACAGGCTTTCCAATCTTTCGTTTAAAATAACTCCATTCTGCATTGTTATCTATAGCATATTTTAGATGCTTAGATTTTAACCTAATCGAATCTTGCCGGGATTTGAATGTCTTTGTTATGCGGAAATTAGAGAAATAGAAAAATTTGTCAAAAGCACTGAGTTCGGACCTGAAGTCCAAGTAAATTACATTTTTTTGAATGGTCGCGTTTCGGGCGCCAGCCATGGTTTCCATATCATATTTCTTTAAAGGCCGCGAAGGTTCCCAATAGTGTGAGCCTTTGGCCGTGCCAATCCTTAGTTTTAGAACTTCCTTCATTAATCCATCTTCGCCCTTATAAGCATAAATGAGGCAATGCCGAGAATTAGTATCGTCCTCAATAGGGTCAACTTTGGTAGCAAACCAATAATGACCAGGACTATATCCTTCAGGGGCACCATAAATTCCGTGTAAAGCTGAACTCTTTCCAGAACCATTAGGCCCTACTAAAACAGTTAAAGGAAAATCAAAAGTTATTTTGCCATTCAACTGAAGATTTTTATAATAGGGAAATCGGATATATTCAATATAGTTTTTGAAAGAACCCTTGGCCTTAGCTTGAGTAATTTCCGCGATTAACCTTTTAATTTCTTTTATTGAGTTTGACATGCATTCAAAATTGCTTCTGCGATTTTTTTTGATAGAACTGGTGGAACAGCGTTCCCTATCTGCTTAGCCACAGAACTAATATTTCTTCCGTAAAATACATAAGATTTATTAAATGTTTGAAGCGTAGCACCCTCTCTTATAGAAATTCCGCGGTTTTGTTCTGGATGAGCGAAACGGCCGTTAGAGATGCTATTAAACCTCGTGGTGATTGTCGGCGCGGGCTTATCCCAAAACATTCTG